>NZ_DAIQNN010000020.1:0-44833 GCF_036788415.1 Rubrimonas sp.
AACCACCGACACGCGGATTTTCAATCCGCTGCTCTACCAACTGAGCTACCCGGGCCGCGCCAGCGACGCCCGGATCGACTAGCGTCCTTGAGCGGGCTTGTCCAGAACCCTCGCAAGCCCCTCTGCGCACAAAGGACTTGCCGAGTTCCGAACTGGCGCGGCGAACGCCCCGGCCCGGCGACATGTGAAAGGGGCAACTCGGACGGCGACGCCGCCTGCGACTCGGCCCGCCCCTCGCGCAAGAGTTCTTTAGCCCTCGCGCGCAAAGACCTATCCTGCCCTGACAACCCCCGGGAGGCGCTCATGGACGTCGCGGTGTTCAGCACGCAGGTCTACGACCAGCAGACTTTCGAAGCGGCCAATCCCCGCTTCGGCCACAGCCTGACCTTCTTCGAATCGCGCCTCAGCCGGGAGACGCGCGAGCTCGCCAACGGCTTTCCCGCCATCTGCGCCTTCGTCAACGACGTGCTGGACCGCGAGGTCCTGACCGCGCTGCGCGACGGCGGCGCGCGGATGATCGCGCTGCGCTGCGCGGGCTTCAACAATCTCGACCTCGAGGCGGCGCGCGAGCTCGGCATCGCCGTCTCGCGCGTGCCGGCCTATTCGCCGTTCGCCGTGGCCGAGCACACGGTCGGTCTGATCCTCGCGCTCAACCGCCGCATCCACCGCGCCTACAACCGCGTGCGCGAGAGCAATTTCGCGCTCAACGGGCTGATGGGCTTTGATCTGCGCGGGCGCACGGCCGGCATCGTCGGCACGGGGCGGATCGGGCGGCAGGTGGCGCAGGCGCTCAAAGGCTTTGACATGGAGCTGCTCGGCTACGACGTGTTCGAGAACCCCGACTGCGTCGCGATGGGGATGCGCTACGTCCCGCTCGACGAGCTGCTCGCGCAGTCCGACGTGATCTCGCTGCACTGTCCGCTGACGCCCGACACGCACCACATGATCAATCCGCGCAGCGTGGCGCTGATGAAGCCGGGCGCGATGCTCATCAACACCGGGCGCGGCGCTCTGGTCGACGCGCAGGCGGCCATCGACGGGCTGAAATCCGGGCGGATCGGCCATCTCGGCCTCGACGTCTACGAGCAGGAGGAGAACCTGTTCTTCCACGACCATTCGAACGAAGTGCTGCAGGACGACGCCTTCGGGCGGCTGCTGACCTTCCCCAACGTGCTCGTGACCGGGCATCAGGCCTTCTTCACCCGCGAGGCGCTCGACGAGATCGCCGAGACGACGCTGGACAGCGTGGCGCAGTTCGAGGCGGGCGGCGCCGCGGCGCTGCCGGAGGCGCGGCGGGTGGTGGTCTGACCCGTCTCGGCCTGGCCCGTCAGCCGCGCCCTGCCGCCGGCCGCTTCTTGCGGGGCGGCTTCGACGGCGGCGCAGGGGCGTCCTCGTCGCGCCGGCCGAGCATCGTCCAGGCGATCCCCGAGACCAGAGCGATCACGGCGAGCGGCACGGCGACGACGGTGAAGCGGCGCAGTTCCGCATCCGCATGTTCGACCAGCGGCCCCGACATCGCCTGGCGCTGGCGGTCCATGCTGTTGCGGCGCACCGCCTCGGGGTCGGCGTAATACTCCCAGCCGCCCGCCTTGTCCGGCCGCAGCTCGGAGCTTTCGACATGGACGGCGAGCAGCCGCGCCGCCGCGTCGGGTCGGAACAGGATCGCGGCGACGAGGACGCCGAAGATCGCCGCGAGGAAGAAGCCCGCCGAAAGCGCGCGAAAGTTCATGGCCGGGCTCCGTCCGTCTGCGCGCCGATCCTCGGGCGCGGAGGTTGACGAAACGACAAGAGGCGCCCTCAGCGCGCCAGCCGCACCAGCTTGTCGCGCCCCGAGGCGCCGCGTTCGATGCTCAGCGCCGATTTCGGCGCGCCGAACGCGCGCGCGAGCAACTTCAGCACGGCGGCGTTCGCCGCGCCCTCCGCCGGCGGGGCGGTGACGCGCACGCGCAGGAGCGGCGCGCCCTCGGGCGTGCGATCCAGCGCCACGGCGTCGGCGGAGGCGCCGGGGATCACGCGAATCGCGATCAGTCCCCCTGCGTCCCGCGCGGCGCGCCCAAGCGCCGCGATCTCAGGGTCGATCGAAGGGCGCAAGGCCGCGAATGTCCTCGTTGTCGATGATCCCGCCCTCGATCACCGCGACTGCGACGATCCAGCATACCGCCGCGGCGATGGTCGCCCACAGCATCTTGCGCCCCATCATCGGGTTTTCGGGCGCGCCGGCGGGCGTGCCCGGCGCGATCTCGCCGGCCTCGTCCTGACTGCGCACGCCGATGGGGAGCACGATGAACAGCGAGACGAACCACAGCACCGCATAGAGCACGATGCCGGAGGTGACCGACATCAGGCCTGCTCCAGCTCCACCAGCGTGCCGTTGAAATCCTTGGGGTGGAGGAACAGCACCGGCTTGCCATGCGCGCCGATCTTGGGGTCGCCGTCGCCGAGCACGCGCGCGCCCTGAGCCTTCAGATGGTCGCGGGCTGCGAGGATGTCGTCGACCTCGTAGCAGACATGATGGATTCCGCCCGACGGGTTCTTGGCGAGGAAGGCCGCGATGGGGCTGGCCTCGCCGAGCGGTTCGAGCAGTTCGATCTTGGTGTTGGGCAGCTCGATGAACACCACCGTCACGCCATGCGCGGGCTGCGCCTGCGGGGCCGTGACGGTCGCGCCGAGCGCGTCGCGATAGGTGGCGATGCCGGCCTGAAGGTCGGGGACGGCGATGGCGACGTGATTGAGGCGTCCGATCATGGGCGGGTCTCCTGCATCGGGCGGCGAACCCTTAACGCCTAGCTCGGACGCGTCGGGCGGGCAAGCGCGCCGGCGACGCGGGGTCAGGCGGGCAGGGTGGCGGGATCGGGCGCGCCGCGCTCGCGCCGCCGGGTCTGCAGCAGGTCGAGCGCGCGGGTCGAGATCGCCGAGGACAGCAGGATCACCGCGATCGCGCCCCCGAAGAACAGCTCGGCATGCGCGGCCGCCTCCGGCTGCGGCGAGAAGGCGCGGTAGGTCTCGGTCAGCAGCAGCACCAGCGCCAGCGGGAAGGCGCAGACGAGATCGCGGAACAGCACGAACTCGACCGCGACGCGGCGGTCGTTGGCGGAACCTTCGCGGAAAAAGGCGATGAACAGGTC
Organism: Rubrimonas sp.; assembly: GCF_036788415.1. Lineage (NCBI taxonomy): Bacteria > Pseudomonadati > Pseudomonadota > Alphaproteobacteria > Rhodobacterales > Paracoccaceae > Rubrimonas > Rubrimonas sp. Next base: position 3,126 of record NZ_DAIQNN010000020.1, read on the forward strand.
GAGCAAGAAATAGGCGAAGATCGGGATGGCGGAAATCCAGTAGGAGTTGCGGAAAAAGAAGCTCAGCACCTCGCGGCCCTGCTCGGGCGTATTGAGCAGCGAATAGTCCTGCACGATGGTCTTCACCACCATCATCACCAGAACGACGATGGAGGTGAGTACGATGAGGAAGTTCGCGTTCTGGATGTCGGCGTTGCGGTCGAGGTCGATGGCGTGCGGAATTTCGCGGTTGGCGTAGATCAGCAGGATCAGCGACACGATCTTGCAGGCCGACACCATGTCCACCAGCCCCGGCGTCGCCACGAACAGAAAGACCGCGCCGATCGCTGCGCCATAGGCGACGAGAAGCCCCAGAATATAGAGCGTCACCCGCCAGAGCGCGGGGATCAGCAGGGCCGAGATCGGCATCGCGCGCCTCACGCCATTGGCGCCGGACGCGCCTCCGTTCCTCGGAAATAGACACGGCGCCGCAGGGCGGAAAGGGGGCGCGGAGGGCTTTACCCACGGGCTGCGGCGCCGCAGCATCAAGCTGGGGCTTTGGGAGCGCTTCGATGATCGAAGATTGGGTGTCGCTGCTGCTGCGCTGGGCGCACATCGTCGCCGGGATCGGCTGGATCGGCTCGTCCTTCTATTTCATGTGGCTCGACAGTTCGCTGAAACGCGCCGAGGGCATGCCGGCGGGCGTGAAGGGCGAGAACTGGTCGGTGCATGGCGGCGGCTTCTACCACATCCAGAAATACGCCGTGGCGCCGGAGCGGATGCCCGCCGATCTGCACTGGTTCAAATGGGAGAGTTACAGCACCTGGCTGACCGGCTTCGCGTTGCTGGCGGTGGTCTATTACTGGGGCGCCGAGAGCTACATGATCGACCGCTCGGTGGCCGACATCACGCAGGCGCAGGCGATCCTGATCTCGCTGGTGTCGCTGGCGGCGGGGTGGCTGGTCTACGACCGGCTGTGCAAGTCCGCGCTCGCCGACCGGCCCGTTCTGGTCTTCGCGCTGCTGTTCGCCTTCATCTGCTTCGCGGCCTGGGCGTGGGGGCAGGTGTTCTCGGCGCGGGCGGCGTTCCTGCATGTCGGCGCGATGACCGGCACGATCATGACCGGCAACGTGTTTCTCGTGATCATCCCCAATCAGCGCATCGTGGTCGCCGATCTCAAGGCCGGCCGCACGCCCGACGCGAAATACGGGCGGATCGCCAAGCTGCGCTCGACGCACAACAACTATCTCACCTTGCCCGTTCTGTTCATGATGATCTCCAACCACTACCCGATGACCTTTGGGCATGAGTGGAACGTGGTCATCGTCGCGGTGGTTCTGCTCCTGGGCGTCGTGATCCGGCACTGGTTCAACCTGCACGAGGCGGGCGCGCACGGGCCGAAGATCTGGTGGCAATGGCCGGTCGCGGGCGCGCTGACCGCCTTCATGATGGCCTTCAGCGCGTGGAAGCCGAACGCGGTGGAGGTCGCCGATCCGGTCTTCACCCCCGAGGCGCTGGCGATCGCGACGGTGCATTGCGCCTCCTGCCACGCCGATGTTCCGAGCGACGACAGTTTCGACGATGCGCCCGCCGGCGTGATGCTGCACACCGCGTCGCTGCTGAAGTCCCACGCGTCCCGCGTTCTCGCGCAGGCGGTGCTGACGAACGCGATGCCGATGGGCAACGACACTGGCATGACCGAGGAGGAGCGCGCGCGGCTCGGCGCGTGGATCCGCGCCGGGATGCCGGACGAATGAGCACGCTGCTGATCCGCAACGCCGATCTCGTCGTGACGATGGACGAGGACCGGCGCGAAATCCCCGATGGCGGGCTCTTCGCGCGCGACGGCGTTCTGGTCGCCGTCGAGCCGACCGCCGATCTGCCGCGCATGGCCGACCATGTGATCGACGCGTCGGGCTGCGTGGTGACGCCGGGGCTGATCAACACGCATCATCATCTGTTCCAGACCCTCACCCGCGCTGTTCCCGGCGCGCAGGACGCGGCGCTGTTCGGCTGGCTGCGCGCGCTCTATCCGATCTGGTCGAAGATGGGGCCGGAGGAGATCCGCATCTCCGCGCTGGTCGGGCTGGCGGAGCTGGCGCTGTCGGGCTGCTCGACGGCGGCGGACCATCTCTACCTGTTCCCCAACGGCGCGCGGCTCGACGACGAGATCGACGCAGCGGCGCAGCTCGGCGTGCGGCTGCACGCCAATCGCGGCGCCATGTCGATCGGCGAGAGCGCGGGCGGCCTGCCGCCCGACAGTCTCGTGGAGGACGAGGCGGCGATCCTGAAGGACTGCCTGCGCGTCATCGAGGACTTCCACGACCCCGAACCCGGCGCGATGGCGCGGGTGGGCGTGGCGCCGTGCTCGCCCTTCTCGGTCTCCGAGGGGCTGATGCGCGACGCCGCCGCCCTCGCCCGCGACAAGGGCGTGCGGCTGCACACCCATCTCGCCGAGAACGACGAGGACGTGGCCTTCTCGCTTGAGCGCTTCGGCCTGCGCCCCGGCGACTGGGCCGAGTCGCTCGGCTGGACCGGGCCCGACGTGTGGCACGCCCATTGCGTGAAGCTCGACCCGTCCGAGATCGCGCTGTTCGCGCGCAGCGGCACGGCGGTGGCCCATTGCCCCTGCTCAAACATGCGGCTCGGCTCCGGGATCGCGCCGATCCGCGCGATGCGCGACGCGGGCGTGACGGTGGGGCTGGGGGTGGACGGTTCGGCCTCCAACGACGGCGGGAACCTGCTGGCGGAGGCGCGCGCGGCGATGCTGCTTCAGCGGGTGGCGGGCGGGGCCAGCGCGATGGCCGCGCGCGAGGCGCTGGAGATCGCGACGCTGGGCGGGGCCAAGGCGTTGGGACGCGATGATCTGGGCGCGCTCGCGCATGGGAAACGGGCCGACGCCGCCATCTACGATCTGCGGGGCGTCGAGACGGCCGGGGCGTGGGACGCGGTCGCCGCGCTGATGCTCTGCGGGCCGCTGCGCGCGCGCGATCTGGTGGTGGAGGGGCGCGTCGTGGTCGCGGAAGGCCGGATCGCGACGCTCGACCTGCCGATGGCGCTGGAGCGGCATCGCCGCCTCGCGCGGCGACTGGCGGGGTGAAGGACGCCGCGAAGGCCCCTTGCCCAACCGCCCCGCGCGGCGCCAAATCGCGCCATGACCGACTCCGCTCCTTATCCCCGCGACCTCGCAGGCTACGCCGGCGACCCGCCGCATGCGCGCTGGCCCAACGGCGCGCGCATCGCCCTGCAATTCGTCCTGAACGTCGAGGAGGGCGGCGAGAACTGCGTCCTGCACGGCGATCCGGCGTCGGAGGCGTTCCTGTCGGAGATCGTCGGCGCGCAGCCCTGGCCGGGTCTGCGCCACATGAACATGGAGTCGATCTACGAATACGGCCCGCGCGCTGGCGTGTGGCGCGTGCTCGACCTGTTCCGCGACCGCGGCGCGCCGCTCACGCTGTTCACGGTCGCCACCGCCGCCGCGCGGACCCCCCACATCGTCGAGCGCGCGCTCAAGGACGGCTGCGAGATCGCCTGCCACGGCCTGAAATGGATCGAGCATCGCGACATGCCCGAGGCCGAGGAGCGCGCGCAGATCGAGGAGGCGGTGGAGATCCTGACCCGTCTCTGCGGCGCGCCGCCGCGTGGCTGGTACACGGGCCGCATCTCGTCCAACACCCGCCGTCTGGTCGCCGAGCATGGCGGCTTTCTCTACGACGCCGACGACTATTCGGACGATCTGCCCTTCTGGAGCCGGATCATCCCCGGCGGCCATCTCGTCGTGCCCTACACGCTCGACGCCAACGACATGCGCTTCGCGACGCCGCAGGGCTTCAATTCGGGCGAGCAGTTCGAGGCCTATCTGCGCGACAGCTTCGACTGCCTCTACGCCGAGGGCGCGACGAAGCCGAAGATGATGTCGGTCGGCCTGCATGCGCGGCTGATCGGGCGGCCGGGGCGGTTCATGGCGCTCAAGCGCTTCCTCGACTACGCGCTCGGCCATGACCATGTGTGGGTGGCGCGGCGGATCGACATCGCGGAGCACTGGCGCGCGACCCATCCCTGGCCGGGCGCCTCGGCGTGATCTTCCGCGATCCGCCGCCGAGCGCGCTCGACCGCGAGGGGTTTCTGGCGCGCTACGGCTGGGTCTACGAGCATTCGCCCTGGATCGCGGAGGTCCTGTGGGACGCCGGGCGGCTGTCCGACGATCCGGACGCGCTCGCGCAGGCGATGGCCGAGATCGTGGAGGCGGCGGACCCGGCGGCCCAGCTTGCGCTGTTGCGCGCCCATCCCGACCTCGCGGGGCGGCTGGCGCTGGCGGGCGATCTGACCGAGGCGTCGCGCGCCGAGCAGGCCGGCGCCGGACTCGACCGCTGCTCGGCGGAGGAACTGGCCGAGTTCCAGCATCTGAACGGCGCCTATGTGGCGAAGTTCGGCTTCCCCTTCATCGTCGCGGTGGCGGGGCTCGACCGGGCCGCGATCCTCGACGCGTTCCGCCGCCGGCTCGGCCAGAGCCCCGAGGCCGAGTTCGCCGAAGCGCGCGCGCAAGTTCACCGGATCGCCCGGCTGCGCCTGCGCGCGCTGGCGCGGGAGACGCCATGACGCCCGTGGCGCTGCGCCCCGAGCCCCTCACGGCGGAGGCGTTCGCGCCCTTCGGCGCCGTGATCGAGGCGACGGGGCCGGCGCGCAGCATCAATTCGGGCTTCACCGACCGCTTCCACGCGCTGGCCTTCGCCGATCCCGGCCCCGAGGGCGCTGCGATTCTATCGATCTTCCGGGGCCGCCGCCGCCCGCCGCTTCTGGGGATGCTCGAACGCCACCCGCTGGCGAGCCAGGCCTTCGTCCCGCTCTCGCCCGAGCCCTGGCTGCTCGCCGTCGCGCCGGCAGGTCTTGAACATCCGACGGCCCGCGACGTTCGGCTGTTCGCAGCCCGCGGCGATCAAGGCGCGCAGTATGCGCGCGGCGTCTGGCATCACCCGCTGCTCGTGCTGGCCGAGACGCAGGATTTCCTGGTGGTCGACCGCGAGGGGCAGGGCGGCAATCTCGACGAGATCGCGCTCAACCCGCCCGCGCTGGCGGCGCTCTGACGCTCCTTTGACGCCGCCCGTGCAGCGTCGAGTTCGGGCGGCGAGCTTCGTCCCTGTCCCTCGCGCGGCGCTTGCGTCGCGCGTCGCCGTCCGTCGCGCCGCCTCTCCGGGGCGCATCACTCGCCGGGCCGCGCCGCTTGCGCGCGCCCGGCCTTTTTCGCCGCGCGAGCATGCGCGGCGCGCCCCCGCGCGGTCGCGCTGACGTTTCTCTGACGCTCGCTCGGTTAACACGCTGCGGACAGGACGAAGCCGGAGCGCTCGATGACCCCCCACCGCTATCCCAGCAGTCTGCCCGAAAGCCTGCGCACCGACGCGCGCGACGCGGCGCTGCCGAGGCAGCCCCCGCCGGGCTTTCGCAACATGTTCCACGAGCACCACGCCGACGAGGCGGACCGCTGGCGCGGCGAGGGAAGCGCGCACGACACCGAGATCATGCTCGCAGCCCTCGCCGAGCGGATGATGGCGCGCCCGCCAGCGCGCCGCACCGCCCCGTTTCCCGCCGGCTACACCTATCTCGCGCAGTTCATGGCGCACGATCTGCAATTCTCGACCGACGAGCGCATCTATCCGCCCGCCGCGGTCCCGCATGTCGCGCTGCGCAAGCGGCGGCTGACGCTCGAGACGATCTACGGCGAAGGCCCCGAGCGCGATCCGCAGTTCTACGGCGCGGGCGACGACGCGCTGGCCCCCTATCGGCTGCGCTTCGGGCGATTCGGCCCCGGCGTCGCGCCCGGTCAGCGCACGCTCGCCCGCTCGGCGCATTGCACGTCGGTGTCCGGCGCCCCCGAAGCCCCACTCTGCGCCGCCGATGCGCGCAACGACGAGAACCCGGTCGTCGCCCAGGTCGCGGGGCTCTTCATCCGGCTGCACAATGTCGCGCTCCGCCGCCTCGACCGCTATGGCGACCCCGCCGAGCGCTTCGCCGCGGCCCGCCGCGTCGCGCAGGCCGCGTTCCGCTGCGTCGTGTTCGACGATCTGCTCCCGCGTCTGCTGCGCCCGGACGTGCGTCTCGCCTATGAGCGCGGGCGCCGGCGCGATCTGCCGGCGGCGAGGACCGACGACGTCGCCGTCGAGTTCAGCCACGCCGTCAGCCGCGCCGGTCATGCGCTGGTCCGCCCCGACTACGCCGTCTCGCCGACGGTGAATTCGGGCCATGCGATCAATGTGCGGGAGATGATCCGCCATACCTCGAGGCGCGACCCCGAGGCCTTCGCGCAGGGGCGCGCCTGGGCGGTGGACTGGTCGCTGTTCTTCGGCGCGCGCGCGCAGCCCGCGGAGCCCTTCGCGCCGCATGTCAACCCGTTCCTCGCCGAGGCGCCGGGGCTGCTGGCGGACGCGCTCCGCCCGGCCCGCCGGGCGCATCTGCCGCTGCGCGATCTGGCGCGCGGCATGGATGCGGGCCCCTTGCGCGTCGAAGCGCTGGCCGAGCACGTGCGCGCCGATTTCGCCGGCGTCCCCGGACTGCACCGCTGGCTCGCCTTCGACGCCTCGCATCGCGGCTCCGCGGTGCTGGAGGTGCTGGGGGAGGACCGCGCGCTCAAGCCCTGGCGCGCGAGCCTGTGCGCCGAGCCGCCGCTCTATCTGTTCGCGTTGATCGAGGCCGCGGCGCCCGAGGATCAGGGAGGCGGCGCCGGGCTGCGCTTCGGCGCGCTCGGCTCCATCGTCACCGCCGAGCCGCTCTACGCCGCGCGCGACGCCAGCCGCGAGAGCGTCGAGGACCATCCCGATCTGAAGGTCGACGCCGCGACCGTGTTCGGCCCGGCCGGCGCGCCCGCCGGGATGGCCGATCTGATCGAGGCTCTGATTCCCGCCCGACTCGCCGCATCCTGACGAACCCCGAATCCAAGGCCGGAGACGCGACCATGCCCCTTCAGATGAACGTCATCGCCCATCAACTCGTCGGCGGCTATCTGAGCCGGCTGACCCTTTCGGGCGCCCGCCCCGCAACGGTCGCGCAAATGATGGCGGATCTCGCGGAATTCGCAAACGACGCGCTCGGCGTCGAGGCCATGCAGGCGCGCTACGACCCCGCCACCCGCAGCTGGCGCATCCCCGGCGTGCTGGAGCTGATCGACGTCGACGAGACCGCGACGGCGAGCTTTCACGAGAGCACGCCGCAGAATCTGGCGATCCGCCTGCCCGATCGCGACTTGCTCGCCGAGAACCGCAATCTCGCAGTGGCCTATGACGCGGGGCGCGTCCGGGGCGGGTTCTCGCTGAGCCCCTTCTATCGCGACTATGCGCAGAGCGGCCCCTACGAGCTCAGCAACAGCGATTTTCTCGACAGCCGGATCGCCGACTACGTCTTCGCGACCTGCCGCTGAGGCGCGTCGGCGCGATCCGCCGCGCTTCCCGGCGGCGTCCGCGCGCCCTATAACCGGAGCATGGACAGCACGGACATCCTCGTCGTCGGCGGAGGCCTCGCAGGCCTCGCCGCAGCAGCCCGCCTCGCCTCGGACGGGGCGCGCGTCATCGTCGCGGACAAGGCGGCGCCGCCCCCGGTCGACGTCGCGCAGGACGGCGCCGACCTGCGCACCACCGCCTTTCTGCAACCCGCCATCGACACGCTGCGCAAGGCCGGCGCGTGGGAAGGCATGGCCGAGGGCGCCGAGGCGCTGTGGACCATGCGCATCCTCGACGCGGGCGGCCGCGTGAATGCGGTGCGCGAGCGCGCCGAATTCGATTCGGGCGAGATGGGCGAGCGGCCTTTCGGCTTCAATGTGCGCAATACCGACGCAAGGCGGGCGCTGGAGGCGCCGTTGCGCGACCTCGGCGTGGAGGTGCGCGCCCCGGCGGGCCTCGAACGGCTGACGCTGCGCGACGACTGCGCCTTCGCGCTGTTGGGCGACGGATCGACCGTGCGCGCGCAACTCGTCATCGGCGCGGACGGGCGGGATTCGGGGGTGCGCGACGCGGCGGGCATCGCCGCACGGCGCTGGCGCTACGGGCAGAAGGCGCTGGTCTTCGCCGTGCGCCATCCGCGCCCGCATGGCGGCGCGTCGACGGAGATACACCGCTCGGGCGGGCCGTTCACGCTGGTGCCTATGCCCGACGCCGACGGCTGGCACATGTCGTCGGTGGTGTGGCTCGAGCGGGCGGCGGAGGCCGACCGGCTGGCGGCGCTGCCCGCGGAGGCGTTCGAGGATGCGCTCAACGCGCGGTCGCTCGATCTGCTGGGGCGGCTCGAAGTGGTGGGGCGCAAGGCGCTCTATCCGATCATCTGCCAGATCTCCGACCGGATGGCGGCGCGGCGGGTCGCGCTGATGGCCGAAGCGGTCCATGTGATCTCGCCGATCGGCGCGCAGGGGCTGAACATGTCGCTGGCCGATCTGGAGGATTTGGCCGGGCGGATCGCAGCGGCGCGCGCTCAGGGGCGCGACATCGGCGGGCGGGACGTGCTGTCGGGATATCAGCGGCGGCGCTGGCCGGAGACCGCGGCGCGGGTGGCGGGCGTCGACGCGCTCAACCGCGCGGCGCTGGCCGAGGCGCAGCCGCTGCGCGATCTGCGGCGTCTGGGGCTCGCGGCGGTCGGGCGGCTCGCTCCGCTGCGGCGCACGGCGATGCGGATCGGGATGGGGATGCGCTGAGGCGCGCTACTGGGCTGCGGCAGGCTCCGCGCTCTCTCGGGCGAGCAACTCGGGCTGGGGCGAGAAGCGGGCGTGCAGCGGCAGAAGCGCCGCGCCCAGCATCCGCGCGTCCGCCCCGAGCGAGCCCGCGACCACCTCGATGGAATTGAGCCCCGAGAGGTCGAGCGCTTTGAGACGCCGCGCAGTGACGGCTACCATCGCGTCGCGCCAACGCGGGTTGAGCATGCCGTCGATCACGACCCGTCCCGCGTCGATCAGCGCCGCTGCGGCGGCGGCGCATCGAGCGAGCGCTTCAGCGGCGCCCTCGGCCCAGTCGGCGAAGGCGGCGTCCGCTTCGGCGCTCTGAACTTCGCCTGCGATGGACGCGCGGGGGGGGACGCCAGCGCGGGCGAGCGAGGCCTCGAGAAACACCAGCGAGGCGTCGTGGATCAGCTGGCGGGGCCGCCCGTCCGGCCCCGCGCGGTGCGAGGGAACCGACCCGACCGCGCCGGCGTTGCCGCGCGCGCCATGTTGCAGGCGCCCGTCGATCACCACTCCGCCGCCGACGAAGGCGCCGAGATAAATGTAGAGCGCGTCGCCGCGCAGCCGGCCTGCGCCCAGCGCCATCTCGGCGGCGCAGGCGGCGGTCGCGTCGTTGTAGAGCTGCGCCGGCAGGCCGAGCGCGTCCGCCAGCGCCGCCGCCGGGTCGAAGCCCGCCCAGTCGGCCAATGCGTCGGAGGCGAGACCGAGCTCGGCGGCCCACAGGTGCACATGGCCGGGCGCGGCCACTCCCAGACCGACGACGCGCCCCCGCTCCCTTGCGGGCAGGGCGGCGAGGGCGGCGGACGCGCCCTCCACCGCGCGCGCCATCGACGGCCCGAGCAGCGGCGCGTCGTGCGGCGCGCGCCAGATGCTGAGCGGCGCGCCGTTGAAATCGACCAGCGCCGCGTCGACCCCCCGCCGCCCGATCTTGACGCCGACCGCGAAGGCGCCGCGGGGGTTGAGCGCCAGCGGCGTCATCGGCTGGCCGACGCGGCCGCGCACCTTGTCGTTCTCGACCAGCATCCCCTCTGCCAGCAGGCCGCGCGAGATCACCGCCGCCGCCTGCGCGCTGAGGCCGGTGGCGCGCGCCAGTTCGGCCTTGGACAGCGGCCCGCGCTGGCGGATCGCGTCGAGGATCAGCCGTTCGTTATAGGCGCGCAGGGCGCTCGCATCTCCGCCGCGAAAGGACATTCCGCTGGTTCCGAATCGGGCGCAACCCGTTGCGCGTGAACAGGATGATGCGGCGCCCCTTTAAACAAGGCAATGTGATTTATTAATTGACGAATCGCCTCTGCGCGGCGTATCGCAGGGCAGTGGCGGGACAATCGCCGCCAGAAAAACGCATCTTGGGGAGAACGCCATGTCCACTCGCACCGCCTTGCGCGCCACGACCATCCTCGCCGCCGCCCTCGTCGCGGGCGGGCTGAGCGCCGGCCCGACAGCCGCGCAGGAGATCGTCGGACTGATCACGAAGACCAACACCAACCCCTTCTTCGTGAAGATGCGCGAGGGCGCGGAGGCCAAGGCCAAGGAGCTCGGGATGGAGTTCCGCTCCTTCGCCGGGAAGTACGACGGCGACACCGAAGCGCAGATCGAGGCCATCGAAAGCCTTCAGGCCGCCGGCGCCAAGGGCATTCTGATCACCCCCTCCGATCCCGCCGCGCTCGCCGACACGGTGCGCCGCGCCCGCGAGGCCGGCCTGCTGGTGATCGCGCTCGACACGCCCTTCGACCCGATCGACGCCGCCGACGCCACTTTCGCCACCGACAACCGGCTGGCGGGCGAGCTGATCGGCAAATGGGCCGCCGCCACCATGGGCGACACGGCCTCGGCCAAGATCGCGACGCTCGATCTGTCGGATGCGCAGATCACCGTGGACGTGCTGCGCAATCAGGGTTTCCTCGCGGGCTTCGGCGTCGACGTGAACGACCCCAACAAGATGTACGACGAGACCGACCCGCGCTTCGTGGGCGGCGACACAACGCTCGGCGCCGAGGAGGGCGGCCGGACCGCGATGGAGAACCTGCTCCAGAAGGACGCCGGCATCAACGTCGTGCACACGATCAACGAGCCCGCCGCCGCCGGAGCCTATGAGGCGCTGAAGGCGTTCGGGCTGTCGGACAAGGTGCTGGTCGTCTCGGTCGACGGCGGCTGCCCCGGCGTGCGCAACGTGGCGGAGGGCATCATCGGCGCCACCTCGATGCAGTTCCCGCTGCTGATGGCCTCGATGGGCGTCGAGGCGGTGAAGAAATACGCCGAGACCGGCGAGAAGCCCGCGAACACGCCCGGCCTCGACTTCTTCAACACCGGCGTCGAGCTTGTGACGGACCGTCCGGTGGAGGGCGTCCCCTCGATCACCTCCGAGGAAGCGCTCAAGAAGTGCTGGGGGTGAGGCGCGCCCGGAAAACCGTCCGGTGGACGGTTTTCAGCGCCGAACGCCCGTAGGGCCGCAGGCGGCGTCGCATCCGACGCCGAGCGTCGCGCAAACCTGAAGAGGCGAGGGAGGCGGCGCGCATCGCCTCCCCGGCAGCCGGCGCGCCATGGCGGCGCGACGGACGGAGGAGACGCGTCCATGTCAGAGCCGACGAGCCCGGGCCCCACTGCGCGCCCGATGCAGGAATTCGAGGCGGCCATCGACCGCTCGCAGACCGACGTCGCGGTGTTCGACGAGCCCAAGGGCGGGCCGTTGCGGGCCTTCCAGGGGTTCCTGCACGACAACCCGACCGCAGCGCCCGCGCTGGTGCTGCTGCTGAGCTGCGCCGTCTTCGGCGCGATCGCGCCGAATTTCTTCTCGGCGTTCAACCTGTCGCTGATCATCCAGCAGGTGACGGTGATCGGCATTCTCGGCGCGGCGCAGACGCTGGTGATCCTGACCGCCGGCATCGACCTGTCGGTCGCGGCGATCATGGTCCTGAGCTACATGACGATGGCGCGGCTCGCGGTGGAGGGGGGCGTGCCCTCCCCGCTCGCGATCCTGATCGGGCTGGCGGTGGGCGCGGCCTGCGGGCTGCTCAACGGCTCGCTGGCGACGCGGGCGCGGGTGCTTCCGATCCTCGCCGCCGTGCTCGTCTGGGTGGCGGCGCTGCAATCCGGGCTCGATCTCATCCACGCGGCGCCGCTGGGCATCCTCGCCGGGCTCGGCGTCGGGATCTGGGGCGTGGGGCCGGCGCCGGCGCTGCGGCTGCCGCCCTTCATCGTCACGCTCGGCGCGTGGTCGATCTTCTTCGCGCTGACGCTGTGGTATTCCGAAGCGCAGACCGTGCGCAGTCAGGACATCGACGCCGCCGCGCCGCTGCTGAAGGTCTTCGGGCTGAGGGTCGAGCTGTTCGGCGCGCAGTTCACGCTCGGCTCGTTCCTGATGCTCGGGGTGTTCGTCGCGCTGTGGTACGCGCTCGGCTCCACCGGCTGGGGCCGTTCGGTCTATGCGGTGGGCGACGACAAGGAGGCGGCGGAGCTATCGGGCATCCGCACCGACCGGGTGCTGCTGTCGGTCTACGGCGTCGCGGGGTTCCTGTGCGCGCTCGGCGGCTGGGCGGCCATCGGGCGGGTCGGCTCGGCCTCGCCCCAGAGCTTCTACGAGGGCAATCTCGACGCGATCACCGCGGTGGTGATCGGCGGCACCTCGCTGTTCGGCGGGCGCGGCGCGATCTTCGGCACGCTTATCGGGGCGCTGATCGTGGGCGTGTTCCGCTCGGGGCTGAAGCTCGCGGGGGTCGAGGTGCTGTGGCAGGGCTTCGCCATCGGCCTGCTGATCATCGTCGCGGTGGCCATGGACCAGTGGATCCGGAGGGTCTCGTCATGAGCGCGGATATGAAGCGTCCGGTGGTGCGGGCGCGGGGGCTGGTGAAGCGCTACGGGCGCGTGACCGCCATCGACCACGCCGATTTCGACCTGATGCCAGGCGAGATCCTCGCGGTGATCGGCGACAACGGCGCGGGGAAGTCGACGCTGATCAAGGCGCTGTGCGGGGCGGTGCAGGTGGACGCCGGCTCGATCGAGATCGACGGCGTCGAGACCCGCTTCGCCTCGCCCATCGAGGCGCGCGAGGCCGGGATCGAGACAGTGTATCAGAACCTCGCCCTGAGCCCCGCCCTCTCGATCGCGGACAACATGTTTCTGGGGCGCGAGCTCTACAAGCCCGGGTTTCTCGGGAAATACCTGCGCATGCTCGACAAGAAGCGGATGCGCGCATTCGCCCGCGACAAGCTCACCGAGCTTGGCCTGATGACGGTGCAGAGCATCAATCAGGCCGTCGAGACGCTGTCGGGCGGTCAGCGGCAAGGCGTGGCGGTGGCGCGCGCCGCCGCCTTCGCAACCAAATTCATCATCATGGACGAGCCGACCGCGGCGCTCGGCGTCAAGGAGAGCCGCCGCGTGCTGGAGCTGATCAAGGACGTGCAGGCGCGCGGCCTGCCGATCATCCTGATCAGCCACAACATGCCGCATGTGTTCGAATTGGCCGACCGCATCCACATCCACCGTCTGGGGCGGCGCGCCTGCGTGATCCGCCCGCAGGACCACACCATGTCGGACGCCGTCGCGATCATGACCGGCGCGATGCCGCCGCCGGTGGAGCAGGCGGCGTGAAGCGCTCGCAGATCGAGGCCGCCATCGCCGAGGCGCGGGCGGCCTTCGCGGCGGCGGGCCTGCGCCTGCCGCCTTTCGCCGAGTGGGGGCCGCAGGAGTGGGATGCGGCGGGCGACGCCCCGCTGGTCGCGGCGGGCTGCGGCTGGGACGTGACCGATTACGGCGCGGGCGCTTTCGACCGTCTGGGGCTGACGCTCTTCACCCTGCGCAACGGGCGGCTCGCCGATCTGGAGGCGGGCGGCGGGATGGTCTACGCCGAGAAGGCGCTTTACCTGCGGCCCGGCCAGCTCGCGCCGATGCACCGCCATTTCCGCAAGGTCGAGGACATCATCGTGCGCGGCGACGCGCCGTGCAGGTTCGAGCTGCGCCCCGACGCGGGCGGCGCGCCCGACCGCAACCGCGGCGTCCGGGCGCTGTGCGACGGGGTCTGGCGCGAGACCGGCGACGACGGCGCGCTGGTCCTGCATCCGGGCGAGAGCGTGACGCTCACCCCCGAGATCTGGCACGCCTTCGAGGCCGACGCCGCGACGGTCGTGCTCGCCGAAGTGTCGAGCGTCAACGACGACGTGGCCGACAACCTGTTCGAGACGCCGCTCCCCCGCTTTCCCGCGGTCGAGGAAGACGCGCCCCGCCGGTTCCCCCTCGTCGCCGAGCGGCTGGCGCGATGACCTTCCTCGTCTGCGGCGAGGCGCTCTACGACGTGTTCGTCGGCGCCCCGACTCCGACCGGCTTCGCGCTGGACGCGCGGATCGGCGGGTCGGCCTTCAACGTGGCCGTGGGGATGGCGCGGCTGGGTATGCCGGCGGGGCTGTTCGCAGGCGTCGGGACCGACGCGCTCGGCGACGGGCTCGCGGCGGCGCTGGCGGCGGAGGGCGTCGATCCGGCGCTCCTCCGCCGCAAGGCGCTGCGCACGACGCTGGCGCTGGTCGCGCTCGGGGCCGATGGCGGGGCGCGCTACAGCTTCTACGGCGAGAACGCCGCCGACCGGGCGCTGACCGAAGCCGACCTGCCGCCGCTCGACGGCGTGCGGGCGCTGATGTTCGGCTGCCTGTCGCTGCTGACCGAGCCGACGGGGTCGAGCTATCTGGCTCTGGCGCGGCGCGCCCGGGCGCTGGGGCCCGGGCGCCCGCTGATCACGCTCGACCCCAACATCCGCCCGACCGTCGAGCCCGACATGGATGTCTGGCGCGCGCGCGTCGCCGCCTTCGCCGCCTGCGCCGATCTGGTGAAGCTGAGCGCGGAGGACCTGTCCGCCCTTCATCCCGGCGTCGATCCGGCTGAAGCGGCGCGCGCCTTTCTCGATTCCGGGGTCAAGCTCGTGGCCCTGACGCGCGGGGGGGAGGGCGCGACGATCTGGGGTCGCTTCGGCGAGGTCCGTATGCCCGCCCCTGAGGTGGCGGTGGTCGACACGGTGGGCGCGGGCGACAGTTTCCTCGCGGCGCTGATCGCGGCGCTGGCGGCGGACGGGCGGGCGACGCCGGCGGGGCTGGCGGCGCTGGACGCGCCGCGCGCGCGCGCGGCGCTCGGCTTCGCGGTGCGGGCCGCCGCGCTCACCTGCGCGCGACGGGGCGCCGATCTGCCGCGTCGCGCGGAGGTTGGTGCGGGGGAGGGCGAGGCGTAACCGGCGCCGAACCGCTCGCGTCGCGTCTGCGGTCGCTACTCGAAATCCACCCGGTGGCTCCAGGTCGCGCCGTCGCTCAGCGTCAGGTTGCGGAAGCCCATCAGCTTGAGCATGTCGTAGAATGTCGCGACGTCGGCGACCTGGTTGCGCGTGAAGAACTCGGTCATCCGCGCCGGGGCGGAGAGCTGCGCCATCACCGCGCGCGCCCGGAACAGCGTCCGGAACACCGCGTCGTCGAGGGAGACGACGATCAGCTCCTGCGCCTCCGCGCCCTTGGCCAGAAGCGCGTAGCGCGGCGCGTAGCCGAGCCCGAGTTGCTCGCGGGTGAACTGGGTGACGAAGGCGATCCGCTCCTCGCGCCCCGCCGGCGGCGCCTCGGCGAGGGTGCGGGCGAAGACCTCGGAGGAGGTGATCGGCGGGTAGTAATAGCCTTCCTGCTCGGCGGGCGCGGCGCCCGCCCAGAGCAGCAGCGCCAGCGCCATGAGAATCGCGCGCATCGGCTCTCTCCCGTGCAGAAATCGTCCTAGAACAGGCCCTGAATCAACCCCTGCCCGTCAAGCCCGATCGCCTCGGCGGCGGGGACGCGCGGCAGGCCCGGCATGGTCATGATGTCGCCGCAGATCGCGACGACGAAGCCCGCCCCCGCCGCCAGCCGCACCTCGCGCACCGGCAGGGCGAAGCCGGTCGGCGCGCCGAGCCGGGCGGGGTCGGCGCTGAAGGAGTATTGCGTCTTCGCCATGCAGACCGGCAGGCGGCCATGACCCTGGTCCTCCCACGCCTTCAGCTGATCGCGGATGCGGTTGTCGGCGCTGACGCGGTCGGCCCGGTAGATGCGGCGGGCGACGGTCTCGATCTTGTCCCAGAGCGGCAGGTCGTCGTCATAGAGCGGCGAGAACTGCGCGCCGCCGCCCTCGACCAGCGCGGCGACCTTGCGGGCGAGCGCTTCGGCGCCCTCGGAGCCCTTCGCCCAGTGCTCGCAGACCATCGCCTCGGTCCCGTGGCTGGCGGCGAAGGCGCGCAGCGCGTCGAGCTCGGCGTCGGTGTCGGTGTGGAAGCGGTTGATCGCCACCACCGCCGGCACGCCGAACTGGCGCACGTTCTCGATGTGGCGGCCAAGATTCGCGCAGCCCTGCGTCAGCGCGGCCACGTTCTCCGCGCCCAGATCGGCCTTCGCGACGCCGCCGTTCATCTTGAGCGCGCGCACCGTGGCGACGATCACCGCCGCCGCCGGATGCAGGCCCGCCTTGCGGCACTTGATGTCGAAGAACTTCTCGGCCCCGAGATCGGCGCCGAAACCGGCTTCGGTCACCACGTAGTCGGCCAGCTTCAGCGCCGTGCGGGTGGCGATGACGCTGTTGCAGCCATGGGCGATGTTGGCGAACGGGCCGCCATGGACGAAAGCGGGATTGTTCTCCAGCGTCTGCACGAGGTTGGGCTGCATCGCCTGCGCGAGCAGCACGGTCATCGCGCCGTCGGCCTTCAGGTCGCGCGCGGTGACGGGGCGGCGGTCGCGCGTCTGGCCGATCACGATGTCGCCGAGCCGGCGCTGCAGGTCGGCGAGATCGTCGGAGAGGCAGAGCGCCGCCATCACCTCCGACGCCACGGTGATGTCGAAGCCCGACTCCGCCGGGAAGCCGTTGGCGGCGCCGCCGAGCGAGGTGACCACATGGCGCAGCGCGCGGTCGTTCATGTCCATGACGCGCCGCCACGTCACCCGGCGCGGGTCGATCCCGAGCGCGTTGCCCCAGTGAATATGGTTGTCGATCAGAGCGCTCAGCAGGTTGTGGGCGCTGGTGATCGCGTGGAAGTCGCCGGTGAAGTGGAGGTTGATGTCCTCCATCGGGGCGACCTGCGACCGCCCGCCGCCCGCCGCGCCCCCCTTCATCCCGAAGCAGGGCCCGAGCGAGGGCTCGCGCAGGCAGATCGCCGTGCGCTTGCCGATGCGGTTGAGCGCGTCGCCCAGACCGACCGTAGTCGTCGTCTTGCCTTCGCCTGCGGGGGTGGGGTTGATCGCCGTCACGAGCACCAGCGCGCCGTCGCGGCGGTCGCGCAGCCCGGAGGTGAAGGCCGCCGACAGCTTGGCCTTGTCGCGCCCGAAGGGCGTCAGCGCCTCGGAGGGGACGCCGAGCTTCGCGCCGATCTCCTCGATGGGCGCGAGGCGGGCGGCGCGGGCGATGTCGATGTCGGCGGGTTGGCTCATGAGCGCGGGTCCTTCTGCGGCGGCGGCGTGAGTTACGCAAGCCGGGGGGCGCTTGTCCAACCTGCCGTCCGCGCCCGGAGGACCGGCGCCGGGGCTTAGCCGCCGCGCCGTTCACCAATCGCTCACGCCTGCGCGCTAACGCTGCGGCCTGCGGCGCGCGGGCCGATCCGCGACGCGCCGAGGCTGAGGGGGCCGGCGTCGATGGCGCGACTTGGCGAACAGATCGCGGCCATGCTGACCGCGCGCAACGTCGACACCGCCTTCTGCGCGCCGTCGCCGCGGGCGGCGCCGCTGTGGTCGGGCGCCGAGAAGGCGGGGCTGCGGACCGTGTCGGCGCGCTGCGGCAAAGGCGCGGGCTACATGGCCGAAGGCTACGCGCGCGCGACGGGCCGGACCGCCGCATGCCTGATCGGGGGCGGGGTCGGCGTCGCCGACATCGCCCCGGCGCTGGCGCAGGCGAAGGCGAGCGGGACGCCGATGCTCGTCGTGTCGAGCTGCCCGCCCTCGAGCGGCGCGCCGGTGGGTCTGTCGCGCAACGACGATCTCGACGATCAGGCTGAATTCGCGCGCGCCCTCGCCGTCGACGCCCGCCGCATCGACGTCGCGGAGGAAGCGCCCGACGCGCTAGATGCTGCGCTGGCGGCGCTGGAGGCGGGATATCCAGGGCCTGCGGTGATCGAAATTCCGCACGCGCTGCTCGCCGCCGACGCGCCCCCGCTCGACCATGCGCCTGCGCCGCCGCCGCCGCCGCCCGGTCCGCCGCCGGTGCAGATCGCCGAATTGATCATGCGGCTCTCGTCCGCCAGGCGCCCCGTGCTGATCTTCGGCGCGGAGGCGGCCGGGATGGGGGCGTCTCGCGCCATGGCGCTGGCGGAACTGTTGCGCGCGCCCGCCTTCCTGTCCTCCGACGCGGCGGGTCTGTTGCCGCCGGGCCATCCGCTTCGACTCGGGGGGCCGCTCCACGCCGCGCCTGCGCAGGCGCTGATCGCAGGGGCCGATTGCGTCGTCGCCGTCGGCGTGCGGTTCAGCGCCGGGGAATGGGGGTTCGAGAACGCCGCCGCGCCGCGTTTCGCCGACGACGCGCTGGTCCGGGTCGGGCTCGATCCCAAGCCCCTTTCGCCGCCGCTGCGCACCGCGCAGACCGTGGTCGCCGACGCCGCGTTGACGGCGCAGGCGCTGATCGAGAACGTCGCCCCGCGCGACGGCCCCCATCCCGACCTCGAGGAATTGCGCGAGCGCATCGCCGCCGCCTCGCCGGAGCGGCTGCGCCGCCATCAGCCGACGATCGAGGCGATCTGGGACATCCTGCCGGACGCGATCCTGATCGGCGACAGCTGCGAGCCGGCGCGACAGGCGCTGTTCTCCGCCGCGCCGCCGGCGCCCCGGCGTTGGTGGAGCAGCGCGAGCGCGCTCGGCGCGCAGGGCTACGCGCTGCCGGCGGCGATCGGCGCCAAGATCGGTTCGCGCCGTCCCGTCGTGGCGCTGGCGGGCGACGGCGGGGCGCTGTCGACCATCGGCGAGCTCGCCTCGGCGATCCAGGCCGGCGCGCATGTGGTGATGCTGGTGTGGAACAATTCGGGCAGCGTCGCGCTGCGCGAGGAGATGGCCTCGCGGGGCGCGCCGCTCGGCATGGCGGACCTGCCGCCGATCGACTTCCAGGCGGTCGCGCGCGGCTTCGGGGCGGCCTATGGCCGGGTCCACGGCCTGCCCTATTTCCACGAGGCGATGAAGAAGGCGACCGCTCGCCCCTGCGCCACGCTGCTGGAGATGCGCGAGGAATTCTGGTTCGAGAGCTGAACCGCCCCCCGCCTGGGCGGTTCACCCGCGCGCGTCGATGTGGCCGGCGAGCGTCTCCGCGTCGCGCCACGCCCCCCAGATGAAGGACGAGCCCCGGCAGGTCAGCCAAGGCAGGCCGAGGAAATAGAGCCCGGGGACGTCCGACACGCCGTCGGCATGTCGGGGCCGGCCCTCGGCGTCGAAGACGTCGATCTCGACCCAGCCGAAATCGAGCGCGAAGCCGGTGGCCCAGACGATCGCACCGATGCCCTCCGCCGCGAGGTCGAGCCGCAGGATCGGATCGGCGACGCAGGCGGGGAGCGGGCCGAGCCGGTGCGCCTCGGGCTCGGGGGGCAGGTCGAGCCCGTGGCGCGCGGCGTAGGCGTCGGCCTCGCGCAGCACCGACAGGTAGTTGGCGTCGCCGCGCGCGATGTTGCCGGCCAGATCGGGCGCGATCTCGAGCGCGCCGCCGCGCGCCGCGCCGATCCTGCCCAGCAGCGTCACGCCCTGCTCCGCGAGCCGGCGGAAATCCATCGTCCGTCCGCCATAAGCCCCGCTGACGGCGATGGCGATGTGCTCGGTCCCCGGCGCCGGGGCCTTGGCGTCCCATTTGCCCAGCACGCCGAGCCACCAGCAATAATCGCGCCCGCGATAGCGCCGGGGCGGACGATCATGCGCGCCGACGGACAGGAAGACACGCCGCCCCGCGCGCGCAAGCTCCTCGGCGATCTGCGCGCCGGACGAGCCGCCGCCGACAACCAGCGCCGCGCCTTCGGGCAGCTGGGCGGGGTTGCGGTAGTCGGTCGAATGCATCTGGACGACGCCGGCAAGCTCCGCCGCGCAGGCCGGGATAAGCGGCTTCTGGAACGGCCCCGTCGCCAGCACGACGTTGCGCGCGCGCACCGCCCCATGAGACGTCTCGGCGCGATAGCCCGCGCCGTCCGCGTCGCGGCGGAGCCGCGTCACCTCGACGCCGCAGCGGACCGGCGCGGCGATGCGCTCGGCGAAGGTTTCGAAATAGCGCGCGAGTTCGTCCCTCGACGGGAAGGCGTCGGGGTCGATACCTTCGAAGATCTGGTCGGGGAAGCGGTCGTGCCAGGCCGGGCCGTTGGCCCTGAGCGCGTCCCAGCGCCAGCTGCGCCAGCGCTCGGCGACGCGCCCGCGCTCCAGAACGAGATGGTCGCGCCCGCGCTTGCGCAGATGCGCGCTCATCGCGAGCCCCGCCTGCCCGCCGCCGATCACCAGCGTCTCGACTGTCTCATCGGTCATATGCATCTCAAGTCTCGCCCGGAACGCCGTAAGGCGGCGCGGCCTCGGGGTCGAGGGCGCGCCGCACGTAATCTGCGATCTGCGGGCGATAGACCTCCCAGGCGGCGCGCAGCATCGCCACTGGGGCGTCGGCCCAGTCGATCCGCAGATCGACGATCGGCCAGGAGAGCCGGTCGGCGACCGTCAGCCCCGCCGAGCGCACCGGCCCCGCCTCGCCGCCCGCTTCCAGTCCCGCTTCGAGCGCCGCCATGAGCCGCTCGGCCAGCGCCCCCTCGGACGCCTCGAAGGCGGCGATCATCGCCGCGGGCACGCCCGGATCGGCGAGAAGGTTGCCCGCCGCCGCGCAGCCGTCTCCCCGCGCCTCCGCCCAGAGGCCGAGCGCGCGCGCCCCGGTTCGGAGGGCGACGCCGCCCTTCCGGTCGACCGCCAGAAGCTGGCGATGCGCCGCATGCGCGCGGCCCTCCAGCAGCTCCGCCAGCGCCGCCTCCGCCGTGCGCCCCGCCGCCATCAGGTCGAGCGCGAGGGGCCCCAGTTCGGGATCGGTGACGTTCTGGCTCGCCGCCGCGCCGACGCCCGCCCGAACATGCGCGCAGCGCGCGGCGACCGCCGGCGAGGAGGACGCGACGGCGACGCCGACTTGCCCGCTGCGCGCGCAGCGACCGACAAGCGAGAAGGTCATCGCCGCTCAGTCCGGGATGACGGCGGCGCCGTCGATCTCGACCAGCCATTCCGGGCGGGCGAGCGCCGTGACCACGACGCCGGTCGACACCGGATGCACGCCGCGGATGTATTCGCCCATCGTGCGATAGACCGCCTCGCGATGGCGCACGTCGGTGAGATAGACCACCACCTTGCACAGATGCTCCATCGAGCCGCCGCACTCCTCGAGCAGCTGGCGGATGTTGCGCATGACCTGATGCGTCTGCTCCACCGGATCGCAACTGTCGATGCTGCGCGCGGTGTCGAGGTCTTGCGGGCACTGGCCGCGCAGGAACACCATCCGCCCGCGGGCGACCACCGCCTGACAGAGGTCGTTGTCGAGATTCTGCTCGGGATAGGTGTCGCGGGTGTTGAACTTGCGGTGGCGGATATGGGCCAAGGCGGGGTCCTCCGGAATTACGGCGCGCGGGGCCGCGCGCAGCCCCTCGGGCGATCAGCGTCGCAAGCGGCGGTCGCTCTGTCGAGCCTCCCGCGCAACGCTTGCGCCGGGCGGTGGGTTGGGCCAACAGGGCGGGCGCGTTCCCGAACCGCCGCAGCCGGAAACAAGGCCCGCCCGCATGTCCCTGCCCCCCAGCCTCGCCGCGAGCCTGTGCGACCGCCGCGCCGACCCCGACGCGCCGCCGCCCTGTCCCGCCCGCTTCAACCTCGCCAGGCACACGCTCTGGGCCGGCCAGCCCGAGGACAAGGTCGCGCTGACGCTGGCGGGGCCGGACGGCGCGGCGCTCGGCCAATGGCGCTACGGCGATCTGCGTGCGCAGGTCGGCGCCATCTCCGGGGGGCTGCGCGCGGCGGGCCTCGCGCCGGGCGAACGGGTGATGTTGCGGTTGCGCGACGGGCCGGACTTCCCGCTGATGTTTCTCGGCGTCATCGCCGCCGGCGGCGTCGCCGCGCCGGTCTCGGCGCAGCTGACCGACCGCGAGGCGGCCTATGTCGCGCGCGATCTGGACGCCCGCTTCGTCTGCGTCGGCGAGGGGATGGCCTTCGAGACCGACGCGCCCCGGCTCGACCCCGCCGAACTCATGCGCGCCGACCCTGTCGCCCCCGCGGACACCGCGCGCGACGACCCCGCCTTCATCGTCTACACATCAGGCTCCTCCGGAAAGCCCAAGGGCGTGCTGCACGCCCAGCGCGCCGCCTGGGCGCGGCGGATGATGTGGCGCGGCTGGTACGGGCTCGGCCCCGACGACGTGATGCTGCACGCGGGCGCCTTCAACTGGACCTACACGCTGGGCGCGGGGCTGCTCGACCCCTGGGCCGCCGGCGCCGCCACCATCGTCAGCGGCGGCGCGCGCACGCCGGAGATGTGGCCCGTCCTCGCCGGCGCGACGCGGCCCACGCTGTTCGCCGCAACCCCAGGCGTCTATCGCCAGATCCTCAAATATGGAGGCGCGCTGCGGGAGGGCTTCGCCAGCCTGCGCCACGCGCTGTCGGCGGGCGAGACGCTGGCAGACCGGCTGCGCGAGGGCTGGGAGCGCGAGACCGGCAAGCCGGTGCTCGAGGCGCTCGGGATGAGCGAAGTCTCGACCTATGTCAGCGCGAGCCCCGACGCGCCGGCCCGGCCCGGTTTCGTCGGACGCCCGCAGCCCGGGCGCTGCGTCGCGGTGCTGCGGACGGGGACCGACGCGCCGGCGCCCATCGGCGAGACCGGAGAGCTTGCGGTGCGGCGCGACGATCCGGGGCTGATGCTGCGCTACTGGCGCGCCGACGCGGAGACCGAAGCCGCCTTTCGCGGCGACTGGTTCCTCACCGGCGATCTGGCGGAGATGGACGCGGACGGCGCTGTCGGCTGGCGCGGGCGGGCCGACGACATGATCAACGCGGGCGGGCATCGCGTCGCGCCGCAGGAAGTCGAGGCGGCGCTCTCGGCGCATCCGAAGGTCGTCGAAGCGGCCGCCGTCGCGCTGCCCATCGACGCGACGCTGAGCATTCTGGCGGCCTTCGTGGTCGCGCCGGGCGCGGAGGTCGCCGAGCTGGAGGCGTGGTGCGCCGAGCGGCTGGCGCGCTACAAGCGCCCGCGCAGCATCGCGCTGGTCGAGTCGTTGCCGCGCACCGCCACCGGCAAGCTGGCCCGGCGCGACCTGATCGCCGCGCACGCGCCGCAACCGCGGACGTAACGCAGGCGCTCCGTCTGGCGAATTGCGCGTGTCGGCCCTATTCTCGATTGGCGCGCAGTGGGAGATCGTCGCGATGCAGATGGACAGCGTTCTGACCGCCTTCCGCAATCTGTGCGATACGCCGGTCGGCTGGATCATGCTGGCCCTAGTGACGCTCAAGACAGTCCATTCCATCGTCATGTTCATCCGCTGCCCGATGCTGCATGGCGCGCCCTACATCGCGCCGGAGCGGGCGCGCGCCCTGCTCGACAGCCCGACTTTCCACCGCCCCCGGTTCCTCGGGACGATGCTCGCGGGGATCGCGCTGGCGGTCGGCGGGCTCTATTCGGTGCAGGCGCCCGAGATCGGCCATTTCGCCATCGCCGCCATCGTGCTCGGCGTGTTCCTGATGCTGGTCGAGCCGTCGCAGCTGTCCATCGAGGAGAACGGCCTGCGCGTCGCGGCCGTCGGGCCAGTCGAGGGCGAGGCGCGCGAACTGGCGGTCGACCGCCTGCGCGCGGCGCATCTGGAGCGGCTGACGATGGAGACGCTGTTCGCCATCGGGCTGGGGATCGTCGTCGCGATCTATTGAGCCGCGCCGCCGGCGCCAAATGCGCACAGCGCCGACCCCTTAGCATCCGACGACGACCCGGCGTTTGACATCCGTCAAAGGCCGCGCGGCAAAACCGCGCGCTAACCCGCCTTTCCGGCTCGTCTTTTGGTCTAGCTGGCCCCGCGCCGGCAAACCACGGAAACTCTTCGTGGTTCAGCGCTCCGCCGAGTCGGAGTGCGCGCCCCGTGTCAGGAGCCCGCTCCGGGAGCCGCCAGGATGGCCGTCCCGCCTCGCCGCGACCGCAGCGCCGCCCGCAAGGGACCTCGCGGCGCTTGCGGAGATCGCCGCAGCCAGCAGCCGAAAGTCGAGACCGTGCAATGAAACGTCGCGAATTCCTCAAGATCACCACAGCGATCGGCGCGACCGCCGTCGTCCCCGGCCTGCTCGCGGGCTGCTCCGACCGTCCGCTTCCGGGCGAAGGCGAGGTGAGCGCGGCGCCGTTCACCTGCAACATGTGCTTCTGGGCCTGCGCCGGCATGGGATACACGGAAAACGGAAAGCCGTGGAAGCTCGTCGGCAACGACGACGACACCCACTGTCGCGGCAGGCTGTGCGTTCGCGGAACGGGCGGCATCGCCTCCTACACCGACCCCGACCGCCTCAAGACGCCGCTCCTGCGCGTCGAGGAGAACGGCGTCCAGAGCTTCAAGCCGGTGTCCTGGGACGAGGCGCTTCAGTTCATCGCCGACCGGATGGCGGCGATCAAGGAGAAGCACGGCGGCGACCGGATCGCCTACATGAAGCACGGCTCGGGCGGCGACATCTTCAGGCCGCTGCTGCACGCTTACGGCTCGCACGCCGAGGCGCACCCCTCGCATGCGCAGTGCCGCGGCCCGCGCGAAGTCGGCTGGGTGCTGACTTACGGCGCCAATCTCGGCTCGCCCGAGCCGACCGACATGGAGAACTCGAAGTGCATCGTGCTGATCGGCTCGCATCTCGGCGAGAACATGCACAACGCGCAGGTGCAGGACTGGATCCACGCGCTTGAGAACGGCTGCAAGCTGATCGTCGTCGATCCGCGCTTCTCGGTCGCCGCCGGCAAGGCGGACCACTGGCTGCCGATCAAGCCGGGGACCGACATCGCGCTGATGCTGGCCTGGATGCACGTGCTGATCTTCGAGCGGCGCTACAATGTCGAGTTCGTCGCGCAGAACTGCGAGGGCTTCGAGGCGCTCGCCAATCACGTCAAGGACTTCAACCCCGAATGGGCCTTCCTCGAGACCGGCATCCGGCCCGAGGTGATCCGCGCCACCGCCCGCCAGATGGGGGCCGCGGCGCCGGCGACGATGATCCATCCCGGTCGGCACGTCACCTGGTACGGCGACGACGTGCAGCGCACCCGCTGCATCGCCATCCTCAACGCCCTGCTCGGCTCCTGGGGCGCGGAAGGCGGCTTCTTCCAGGCCGAGAACGTCAAGATGCCGTCCTTCCCGATCCCCGAAATCCCCAAGCCCGAACAGGATTGGCGCCAGATCGTGCAGGCCGAATTCCCGCTCGCCGGCGGGGGGCTGACCAACAAGATCATCGAGCATTCGGTCGGGCCGGACGCGCATTTCAAGGGCTGGTTCATCTACGCGACCAACCTGCCGATGACGATCCCCGGCGCGCGCGAGCAGCTGCGGCATGCGGCGGAGTCGCTCGACCTGATCGTGGTGATCGACACGCTGCCGGTCGAAATGACCGAACTGGCCGACGTCGTGCTCCCCGAATGCACCTATCTCGAACGCTACGAGCCGCTGCGCAACCAGCCCGAGCGCATCCCGACGCTGGCCGTCAACGTGCCGGTCTACGAGCCGCTCTATGACAGCAAGCCGTCCTGGTGGATGGCCAAGCAGCTCGCAGAGAAGATGGGGCTGGGCGAGTACTATCCGTTCGAGGACTTCTCGGAGGTGATCGACTGGCAGCTCCAGCAGGTCGGATCGTCGCTCGAGGAGATGAAGCGCATCGGCGTCAAGCGCTTCGAGCGCCAGACGCCGAAATACGCGGCGGCGGGCGAACGCAGCTTCGGCACGCCGAGCGGCAAGATCGAGCTGAGCTCCTCGTTGCTGGCGCAGTTCGGCCATGATCCGCTGCCGAAATACGTCAAGCACGCGCAGCCGCCCGAGGGTTTCTTCTGGTTGAACTACGGGCGAACGGCGCAGCACACCTTCGGCCGGTCGATCAACAACCCGCTCCTGTTCGAGCTGATGCCGGAGAACGCAGTCTGGGTGAACCCGATCGTCGCGCGCGAGAAGGGTCTGAAATCGGGCGACTACGTGCTGTTGCGCAATCCCGACGGAATCGTGAGCAACCGCGTGCGCGTGCGCGTCACCGAACGCATCCGGCCTGACAGCGTCTACATCGTCCACGGCTTCGGCCACAACGCGAAAGGGCTGACGCTGGCGCACCAGCGCGGCGCCGACGACAGCATGCTGCAGACCAACGTGCCGATCGACCCGATCATGGGCGCCACGGCCATGCGTCTGAACTACGTCACGATCATCGCCGAGGAGGCCGCAGCATGACCCGCTATGTGATGGTCATCGACACCCGCACCTGCATCGGCTGCGGGGACTGCGTGGTCGCCTGCAAGACCGAGAACCACATCCCCGAGGGCCTCAACCGCGACTGGGTGGTCGAGGCGACCAAGGGCACCTATCCGGACCTCACCACCGAGTTCCGGTCGGAGCGCTGCAACCACTGCTCCAACCCGACCTGCGTCTACGCCTGTCCGACTGGCGCGAGCCATCTGTGGGGCGACACCAACATCGTTCTGGTGGACGCCAACAAGTGCACCGGCTGCAAGGCCTGCATCGCCGCCTGCCCCTACGACGCGCGGCTGGTGATGCGGGCCGAGGGCTACATCGACAAGTGCACCTTCTGCCATCACCGCGTGGAGGTCGGGCAGGACCCGGCCTGCGTCTCGGCCTGCCCGACGCACTGCATGCATTTCGGCGTTCTGGACGATCCGAACTCCGAAGTCAGCCGGCTGCTGGCGACCCGTCCGCACAAGGCGTTGCTGGAGGAATCCGGCAATCAGCCCAACGTCTTCTACCTCACCTGACGGCCGAGCCGGGGACCAAAGATCATGCTTGAAGAAATCCTCATCACGCCCCACGCGAACCATTACGTCACGCCCGAGATGCACATCTGGGACTGGCGGGTCGCGTTCTACCTGTTCGCGGGCGGCCTGACGGCGGGCATTCTCGTCTTCGCCTCGAGCGTCATCCTGATGAAGCGCGAGAACGAGTTCCGCTTCGCCTCGCAACTGCTGCCCATCGCGGCGCCGGTGATCCTGGCGCTGGGCCTGACGACCCTGTTCCTCGACCTGTCGCACAAGCTCTACGTCTGGAACTTCTACCTCGCCTTCGTGCCGACCTCGCCGATGTCCTGGGGCACATGGTGCCTGCTGCTGGTGTTCCCGCTGGCGATCCTGCTGCCGCTGGCCACCTTGCGGCAGGGCTACCCCTGGGCGAGCGCCTATATCGACCGCTACGAGTGGGGCGCGACGGCGCTCGACTGGATCTCCGACAACCGCCGCATGATCGCCGGCGCCTCGCTGATCCTCGGGGCCTTCCTCGGGCTCTACACCGGCGTGCTGCTCTCGGCCTTCGGGGCGCGGCCCTTCTGGAACTCGGGCGTGCTCGCGCCGCTGTTCCTCGCCTCGGGTCTGTCGGGGGCGGCGGCGCTGGTCGCGCTCTTCGCCAAGTCCGAGCATGAGCGGCATGTGTTCACGCAGGTCGATGTGGGGCTGCTGATCGTCGAGGCCGCGCTGATCGTGCTGCTGGTCGTCAATCTCGTCACCGCGAGCGCCGCGCATATCGAGGCGTCGGGGCTGATCCTCGGGGGCGAGTTCACCGTGCCGTTCTGGCTGATCTTCTTCCTGCCCGGCGTGGTCATCCCGATCGCGATCGAACTGGCCGAACTGTTCGGCAAGCGGCGGGCGTGGATGGCCATCGCCCCGGTGCTGGTGCTGTTCGGCGGCTACATGCTGCGCAGCCTGATGACCGAACTCGGGCAGGCGTCGAGCTTCCACAGCTACGAGAGCGCCTTCGACCCGGCGCTGCTCGACCTGCTGATCCGCTGACGCGGCGCCGATGAGCCGCTGATGCGACGAGATGTCCGAAGGGCGCGCGCAACACGCGCCCTTCGTTGTGCGAAACTACCTTGCGCCGATGCAAAATCACCGACGAGAGGGTGACCTGAATGAACAAGATCGCAGTGATGACGATGGCCGGAGCCGGCGTCGTGTTCGTCGCCGGGGCCGCGATGCTCTACTCCGCGATCACCGCCGAGCAGGGCGTGACCGCGGACCGCCTCGCCGCGCTGTCGCGCGAAGTCGCGCAGGGCGGCGACCAGATCACCGCGCCCGAGCTGTCGCGCCGCGTCATCGAGGCCCGCAACGACTTCACGCTGGTCGACGTGCGCGCCGAGAAGGACTACGCCGCCGAGCACATCCCCGGGGCGCGCAACCTGTCGGCGGGCCAGGTGCTGAGCGAGCGCATGGTGGACACGCTGCGCACGGGCAAGCCGGTGATCCTCTACGACGACGGGCGCAGCGCGCAGGCGGCGCAGGCGGCGATGCTGCTCCGCGCCGTGGGCGTCGAGGCCAAGGCGCTGCGCGGCGGCATGGACAGCTGGCTGCGCTACACGCTCGACCCGAACTCCGATCTGGAGGAGGCGGCGGGGATCCCCATGGCCGAGCGGGTGGCCGTGGCCTGCTATTTCCAGGGCGACTACCTGCCGGAATCGGGGATGCCGGTGAAGGCGGTGGTCGCGGCCTACGCGCCGGGGCTGGTCGCGCCGATCGACACGCCGACGCTCGGTCGCCCCGCGCCGGGGCTCGGCGCGGCGGCGGCGGCGAAGCCCGCTGCGCCTGCGGCGGGCGGCGGAGCGTTCAGCGCCGGGCAGGGCTGCTGAGCGGCGGATGCGGCACATCTCTTGGTCCGTGCGACCAGTACGGACCGCGCCCTCCGGTCCGGGGCTCCGCCCGTTCGCCGCTGAAATCTCTCCGCAGGAGAGATTTCCGGGCGCGGCTCACCCCCCAGGGAGGGCGCATTGCAACGGCGCAAGTAGCTGATCGGCACAAGTATCTTGCGCCATAAATCGCTTAGCGCAGTCGGAGCGCAGCGCCCACCCGAGGGAGGGCGCGGTCCCCAGCGCTTATGTCGACCCGGGTTGGGCCGGCTCGCATCGCTGGCGCTCCTCGTCGCCTCCCTGTTTCTCGCCCCCCCCGCCTCGGCGGAGTGCGTGGACTGCCATCGCGCGCATCTTCCCACCGCCGCCGACCCGCACGGCTTCATCGGCGACGACTGCGCCTCCTGCCACCGCGGCGACGACCGCGCCGCCGACGAGGAGGCCGCCCATGCCGGCGTGGTCGCGCGGCCCGGCCACATGGCCGACGCCGCGGAGACCTGCGGCGCCTGCCATCTCGACCATGTCGAGAACGTGGCCGGCGGGTTGATGCACACCGGGCGCGGCATGGTCAGCGTCACGCGCTTCACCTTCGGGGAGAGCCCGCACTCCGATCTGCCTGCTGATCTGGCGGATCTCGGCGACAGTCCCGCCGACAGCTATCTGCGCAAGATGTGCGCGAGTTGCCATCTGGGGCAGGAACTGCATTCGATCGGAAGCCATGACCCGATCGGCAATCGCGGCGGCGGCTGCCTCGCCTGCCATCTGCCGCCCAAACCCGACGCGCGGACGCAGAACGCGACGCACCCGGCTCTGACCGCGCAGGTGTCGGACGCGAACTGCGTCGGCTGCCATTCGCGCTCGGGCCGCATCTCGCTCAACTATGCGGGGATGGCGGAAGTGGACGACGACGCGCTGCGCCGGGCGGAGCGGGGCAATCTGGGGCGGCTTCCGGACGGGCGGCTGGTCGAGGTGCTCCATGCCGACCTCCACCATCAGGCGGGGATGGGCTGCGTCGACTGCCATACCATTCGCGACGTGATGGGGCCGACGCATGGCCACGCGCACGCCTCGGAAGCCGTGGACATCCAGTGCGCGGATTGTCACGACAACCGCAACCCGCGCGCGCGGCTCGAGGACTTCCCCGCCGACATGGCGGGCCGCGCCGCCCGCATTCCCTTTGCGACCGACGGCGGGACCGAGTTCCTGACGACCGGGCGCAAGGGCACGCCGCTGTGGCATGTGGAGCTTGCGCCGGGAGGTCCGGTGCTGCACCGCAAGACCGCCGGCGGATCGACGCCGATCCCGCAGCTCTCGCCCGAGAACCACCCGGCGAACGGGGCGCATGACCGGCTGTCCTGCGCCGCCTGTCACACCGAGTGGATCCCGCAATGCTATGGCTGCCACGTCGAATACGACCCCGAGGGGGCGTCCTTCGACCATGTCGAGCGGCGAGTGACGCTCGGAAACTGGCTCGAGACGCGCTGGCTGGTCCGCAACGAGCGTCCTCCGCTCGGCGTGGGGCCGGACGGGCTGATCCGGCCCTTCCTGCCGGGCATGGTGCGCACCATCGACCATCCCGACTGGGACGAGGCGCAATTCCGTCGTCTGTTCGGCCCGCTCTCTCCGCACACGACCAATGCGGGGATCGGCTGCGCCGACTGCCACCGCTCGTCGCGGATGCTGGGCTTGGGCGAGGGGATGCTCGAGCGCGAGGGCGGGGAGTGGACGTTCTTCCCCGCCCTGCCGATCCTGCGCGACGGGATGGCGGCGGACGCGATGACGACGCTGGACGGACGCGCCGCCGAGACAACGCGCGCCGGGGCGCGGCCCTTCGCGCCGGACGAGCTGAGACGGATCCTCGACGCCGATCTCGACGCGCCTTGACCGGCGTCAATCCCGGCCCCGAACGACCTGCGACCAAGGGCCTGTTGAAATTCCCGACTGCATCGCTCAATTATTTTCGTGGTCGGAGAAGGACGCGCGAGATGATTGCGGCGGCGGGCAGAGCAACGATCACGGAATGCGGCGCGCTGGCGCTGGCGCCGCGCGAGGCCATCGCGCCGCGCGCGATGCGCCCGGCGGATGCGGCGCTGCTGGAAGTTCTGCGCGACCTCGCGCGCGCAGCCCAGCTCAGCGCGCCGATGGATCTCGACGTCGGTTGCGCCCTGATCGCGGCCCGGCCCGAAGACAGTCTGCGCGCCCATGGCGCGGCGCTGCTGCGCGCGGTGGACGCCTCCGCGCTGCGGTCCGTGACCTTTCACCGCCGCGCCGGCGGGACGCTCGCCTTCGGCGAGGCGTGGCTGCTCGCCCTCGTCACGGCGCTGCGCGACGGCGACGCCGACAGCGCGGTGTTTCTCGCGACCCGCATGATCCGGCGCGAGCGTCGGCGCGTCGTGCTCTGGCTCGCAGAGCGATTCGCGACCGCTTTGCGCGAAATCGCGCCCTCCGGGAGCTGACGACTGCGCAAATGCGCTGGCGCCCCTGCGACAAAGTGTTAAGTCTGGCCTGACCGAGCAAGCCAGCCTCCAGCCAGCTCGCAAATCCCTCGCGAACCGAAAGGAGACGTCCATGTCCAGCATCGCAACCAGCCTCGCCCCCGACGCCAACGCCGAAATCGTCGACGGTCTCGCCCAGGCGGTCGCCGACCTCTCGGTCGAGACGCTCAAGGCGCAAAACTACCATTGGAACGTGACCGGCATGGCGTTCGGCCCGCTGCACGAGCTGTTCCAGAAGATCTACGAGGACCATTTCGAAGGGCAGGACGAGCTGGCCGAGCGGATCAAGATGCTCGGCGCCCATGCCGAGGGCACCTATAGCGGGTTCCTCAAGCGCGCGCGTATCAGGGAATGCGACGGGCGGATCGACGCCCAGACCATGATCGCCAACCTCAAGGCCGATCAGGAGGCGCTGTCGGGACAGCTGACGGCGCTCGCCGAACTCGCCGACAAGCATGGCGATCTCGTCACCAACGACCTCGCCGTCGAGCGCGCGAGCGTGCACGACAAGTTCGCCTGGCTGCTCGGCGCGCATCTGGAGGGCTGAGGCGCGCGCCTCACTCCGCCGCGGGTTGCGGGGCCTGGGCGAGTTCGTCGAGCAGGCAGGGTTTGCCCTTCTTCGCGCATTTGCGGCGATAGGCGATTTCCCAGCCGGCGAACCTGCCGCCCAGCCTGCGCTGCTGGTCGATCAGCATGACGATGAAGGCGCGGCGCTCCTCCGCGCCATCGAGCCGTTTGACGAGCTCCTTCTGGGCCTTCGTCATCCCGCAGCCGATGCAGTGGCCCCGCAGCTTGTGCTTGCACACGTCGATGCAGGGCGAGGGCGGTCTGAGCATTCGGCGTCTCTCCTCTGGCGCGCGGGCCCGGCGCCCGCGTCGAGCTGGATCGGGTCTTCGGTCAATGGAGCCAACCGCCGGAACTGCGGCGGCGCGGAGCCGCGCGCAGGGCGCGGCCGAGGCGGTGGGCGCAGCCCAGCGCGGCGGGTCGCGCTTCGGGCCGGATCAGCGGCGCCAGCGCGACGGAGGCCGCGTTGAAATCGCCCCGGACTGCGGCCGAGACGGCGTCGGCGAGCAGAGCCTCGTCGCGTCCGAGACAGCCGCAGTCCGGCCCATGCCGCCAGATCGGGCCGCGCGCGCCCTCGGCGAGCACGCCGAGGAATTCCTCCAGCGCGCGCAGCGCGCGGCGCGCCGGCGCCGCGCCGAACTCGCCCGACAGCGCGCTCCACGCCTCGGCCTGTTGCTGCGGGCCGAGCAGCCACAGCCGCAGCGTGCGCACCAGCAGCCGGTCGGCGGGTCCGCGCGCGTCCAGCCGCCCGACCGGCGCAGCCCCTGCGGCGACCGGCTCGATGAACCCGTTCGGGTCGAACTGCGCGCTCATTTGGTCAGCAGCAGCTTGTTCTGCCGCGTCAGGTGCAGCGTGTAGACTTCGCCGTCATGTTCGATCAGAAGCCGCCGCGCGCCCTTGAGCAGGGCTGCGCTGTCGATCCGCGGCGTCGCCTCGGGCGCCGGCGCCTTGGACTCGGCGCTCCGGACGTCGCGCTCCTGCGCGCGCATCACCGCGCCCATCCGGCGGCCTCCCGGTCGCGCAGCCATTCGGCGAGATTGACGAACTCGTCCACCACGCTGTCGGCGTCGAAAACGGGAATGGGGGTCGCTGCGTCGTCGTCTCGCATCTCGATCGGTCGTTCCCGGTCAGCCATCTCGCGCGCCATCTCGCATCCTCCTCGACTGGCGATGGTCCGGCTCGCGCGGCGCTGGGACCGGCTGGCTGAAACGCCGAAGCGACGCCCGCTTCGACATTGGTATCTGAGCAAATCAGTCGGACTTTGTAAACCCGAGTTTCGCGCTAGGTTATAGGACGCGACAGGCGGACGCAGGCTGCGCCGCCGTCAGTCGAACACACAAGCGTCGGCGCCTGTGGCGCGCAGCGTCGCCGCGCCGTCGGCGATGGCGCGGGCGCGGCGTTGGAGGGCCGGGCTCAGCGCGTTGGGGTCGCGGCTGCGCGGGGCGGGGAGGAGGGTCGCGAGGCGCGCGCTTTCGGCGGCGGTCAGCGCGCTCGCGGGCTTGCCGAACCAGCGCTGGGCGGCGGCTTCGGCGCCGAACACGCCGGGGCCGAACTCGGCGATGTTGAGATAGACTTCCAGAATGCGCCTCTTGCTCCAGAGCAGCTCGATCAGCGCGGTGAAGCCGGCCTCCAGCGCCTTGCGGCTCCAGCTGCGCTCCGGCCAGAGGAAGGCGTTCTTGGCGGTCTGCTGCGATATCGTCGAGCCGCCGCGCAGCGCGCCGCCCTCCATCCGCGACCGCCATGCGGCCTCGATGGCCGCGCGGTCGAAGCCGTTGTGCTGGCAGAACCGCGCATCCTCGGCGGCGACGACGGCGCGGGCGAGATGCGGGGAGATCTCGGCCAGCGGACGCCAGTTGCGGGAGACCGATCCGAGCCGCGCCCGCTCGATCTCGATCAGCGCCGTCGTCGGCGGCGGGACCGCCGCGTAGAGCCCGACCCAGAGGACGCACAGCCCAACGGCGCCCAGCGCCAGCCGGAGCCCCAGACGCGCCGCAGCGCGCAAGCGCCGTCGCGCGGCGCGGAGGGACGCTCGCTTCGCCGCCAAATCCCGCAAACTCCCGAACGGTGGTGCCTCGGGGGGGACTCGAACCCCCATGCCTTTCGGCGCCCGATTTTGAGTCGGGTGCGTCTACCATTCCGCCACCAAGGCCCGCCGCGGTCAGCTATAGCCCTTCGCCCCCGGCGCGCTCAAGCGGCAACGCTGTCTTTACGCCGCGGGCGCACTGTGCCGGGGCGGACCGAACCTCCGCCAGCCCGCCCGACCGCCGCGCCAGCAGGGCCGCGCCGACGGCCCGCATCCTTGCGAAAGGCGCGCCCATGCTCCGCTTTCTCCCGATCCTCGCCCTGTCGGCGCTTGCGGCCTGCGCCGCGCCGCGCGTCTCGGCCCCTCCTTCGTCGCTCCCGATCGTCGTCGCCGAAGCACCCACGCTCTCGCCCTTCGAGGCGGCGCTGCGCGAGATCGGCGCCGAGTTCCGCCCGCCCGCGCGCGGCAAGGCGGTGCTGGTCAACATCCCCGCCTTCGAGCTGATCGCCTTCGAGGACGGCGAGCCGGTGATGACCAGCCGCGTCATCGTGGGGACGCCGCGCACCCAAACCCCGGTGCTCGACACAGCCGTCTCCGCCGTGCGGTTCCGCCCGACCTGGCGGCCCACCCCGAGCATGATCGCCAGCGGCGAATACGAGGACCGCGTCTGGCCCGCAGGGCCGCGCAATCCGCTCGGCCTCGCGGCGATCCGGCTCGAGCCGGGGCTGCTGGTCTATCTGCACGACACCAACCGCCCGGCCCTGTTCGAGCGCGACGCGCGCGCGCTGTCGCATGGCTGCGTGCGCACCGAAAAATGGGACGCGCTGGCGGCGTGGATACTCGACATTTCGGTGGAGGAGGTGCTGGCGCACGCCAACGGTCGGCGCAGCTTCGACATGGCGCCGCCGACGCCGGTCCCGGTGTTCCTGCGCTATCACACCGAGTTCCCCGACGCCGACGGCGCGATACGGCGTCATCGCGACATCTACCGCCGCGACGCGTCGCTCGTGGCGTCGAGCGGAGAGGTCTGCCCGATGGGCTGACTTCGCCGCTCGCCCCGCCGCCGGCGGCGCGGCGCGGCTTGCGCGCGCGTCAGCGGCGCGGGCCGGCGCCGCGGAGCACCCGCGCGGGCGGCAGGACGAGATGGGCGCGCAGGCCGGCGCCGGGGGCGGTGTCGATCTCGAGCGCGCCGCCATGCGCGGCCATGATCTCGGCGACGATCGGCAGGCCGAGCCCGCCGGCGGCGCCTGCTCCGGTCCCGCCGCCGCCGCGGCCGTAGGGGCGCAGCGCCTCGGCGAGCTGGTCGGGGGCGAGGCCCGGACCGTCGTCGGCCACGGTGATGCGGGCGCCGACGTCGCGCCCCATGTCGCGCACCGAGAGCCGCACCTCGCCGGTCGCAGCCGCGTGCCGCAGCGCGTTGTCGAGGAGATTTCCGAGCGCGCGGGCCAGCGCGTCGGGGTCCGCGAGCGCTGTCAGCCCGGTCCGACCCGCCGGCGCGATCCGCGCGCCGACCGCGCGCGCGGCGGGCGCGGCGAGGCGGACGGCCTCGGCGGCGAGGGCGTCGAGATCGGTGGGGGCGACCGTCAGGCCGGCGCCGTCGGCGCCGAGGGCCACGAGATCGTCGGCGAGCCGCCGCATCCGCTCCGCCGCCGTCGCCAGATCGTCGAGATAGGCGCGCGCCCGCTCCGGCGGAAGCTCGTCGATCGCCTCGCGCAGGAACTCGGCGAAGCCGAGCACGGCGGTCAGGGGCGAGCGGAACTCGTGCGCGAGTCGCGCCAGCGCCGAGGCCTCGATCAGCGTCTCGCGGCGGCGCTGCGGGCGCTCGGGCCGAGGCGGCGGCGCGTCGGGCTCGAAGGCGACGCGCTCGCCGATGCGCCCATCCGGCAGGGCGACCGCGCTCCGCGCGATCCGCCCCGACACGATCCCCGCCGCGCAGGGCAGATGCGCCGTCTCTCCGCGCGCGGCCTCCAGCGCGGCGTCGAGCGCCGCCGCGACCTCCGGGGCGAGCGCCGCCGGATCGCGCGCGCCGAGCAGCGCCAGTCCGCGCGCATTGGCCCAGAGCAGACGCCGCCGCGCGGGGTCGCGCAGGAAAAGCGCCGCAGAGGGCGCCGGGGGCGGCGCAGGGGGCGGGGCCGGTTCGGGCGCCGGCGCGCGCAGGGCCGCGAGGTCGAGGGGCGCGCCGTCCGCGCTCACCGCGTCAGCCGCCGCGCCGCGCGCCGCTCGCCGGGCCCTGCCCGGACGGCCGGCCCCGCCGCGCCTGCGCCGCCGCCGCGCGCAGCTCTTCGGCGATTTCCTCGGCTTCCTCCGGGGTGAAATCCATCGGGATCTCCGCCCCGTCCTGCTCGACGTAAATCCGCACCATGCCGAGCGTGGTGGGGCCTATCTGCAGGCTCGCGCCCGCGTCGCTTTCGCTGTTGATGCTCATGGGCCTGCTCCCGCCTCTGACGCAGTATCGCGCGGGCGGCGCGGCGCTTTCAAGCGCAGGCTGCGCGCGATCAGCGCGCCCTCGGGTGAAAGGCCGCATGGATGTCGACCAGCCGCGCCGCGTCGACCCCCGCGTAGATCTGCGTCGTGCTGAGCGAGGCGTGGCCGAGCAGTTCCTGAATGGCGCGCAGATCGCCCCCCGCCGCGAGCAGATGCGTCGCGAAGGCGTGGCGCAGCGCGTGCGGCGTGGCGCTCGCCGGCAGGCCGAGCGCCGCGCGCGCCCGCGCCATGGCGAGCTGCGCCGGGCGCGGCCCCATCGGCCCGCCGCGCGCGCCCAGAAACAGCGCGTCCTCGCCGCTCGTCGCGAAGGGAAGAAGGCGGCGATAGGCCTCCACCGCGTCGCGCGCCGCCGGCAGGACCGGAACGAGGCGTTGGCGCCCGCCCTTGCCGGCGACCGTCAGCGCGTCGCGCAGCGGCGCGTCCCTGGCGCGCAGCGCCAGCGCCTCGGAAATTCGCAGGCCCGAGCCCCAGAGCAGCGTCAGCAGCGCCGCGTCGCGCGCGCCGATCCACGGGGCCGTCGCCGCCGCATCGACTTCGGCGATGAGCGCGCGGGCGGCCTCGGGCGCGACCGGGCGGGGCAGGCGGCGGGCGACCCGCGGCCCCCGCATCGCGCCAAGCGCGGCGCAGTCCGCGCCCTCCGCCTCCGCCAGCCAGTCGTGAAACCCCCGCACCGCCGAGAGCGCCCGCGACAGCGACCGCCCCGACAGCCCGCGCGCCCGCTCCGCCGCCATCCACGCCCGCAGATCGGCGGGGCCCAGCGCCGCGAGGTCGCCCGCCGCGACCGGCCCGCCGAGATGGCCCGCGAGAAACCCCAGATACCTGGCCACGTCGCGCCGATAGGCGTCGATCGTGCGCGGGCGCGCGCGCCCCTGCGCCACAAGCGCGCCCAGCCAGCGCCCCAGCAGAGCCTCCGCCGCAAGTCCCGCCTCCAGCCTGGGGGCGGCGGCGCGCATCGCTCAGGCGCTCCAGCGCCGCAACAGCCGCGCCGCCACCGCGCCGAGGAATTGCGCGAGATCGGCCCCGTGCTCGGGCGAGAAGCGCCGCGGATCGGCGGAGGCGAAGGCGAGCAGCGCGCGCGGCTGCTCGGCGTCGTCCAGCGCGATCAGGGCTTCCGAGGCCGCCGCGCCGGCTTCCTCGCCATAGATCAGCTCGGCTTCGGGCGGCGCCGGGCGCAGCCAGACCCCGCCGCGCCCCGGCGCGACGCCAAGCGCGAGATAGGCGGCGATCCCGCCATGCGGCAGGGCGACCAGCCCGGGCGCGTCCTCCGCCGGGGGCGGACCGTCCTCGGTCGCCGGCTCCAGACAGAGCCGCGCCGCGTCGAGCCCGAGAATGGTCGGCGCCTCCTCGAGCAGCGCGCGCAGAAAGCCCGCGCGGCTGTCCTGCTCCAGCAGCGTCAGCGTCACCCGCTGGACCTGGCCCGCGCCCGACAGCGTCTCGTAGGCGGCGGCGATCACGTCGCGATGGGTGCGCTCCAGCCGCTCCAGCCGCGTCTCCAGCCGTTTGACCAGCGCGCCGCGCAGATCGACCACGTTGCGCCCCGGTCCGCCATCGGCCTCGATCAGCGCCCGCATCACCTCCCGGTCGTCGAGGATCAGCCCAGGCTCGGCGAGGATCAGGGCGCGCAGCGCCGCCGCCGCGGAGCTCGAATCGCGCGCGCCTTCCGCCGCCTCGCCCGAGGCCGGCTCGACGCTCACGCCCCGCCCCCGAGCTTGGAGGCGTCGATCTTCTGGCCGGTCTTGGCCCAGTCGGCGACGAACTGCGCCAGCCCCTTGTCGGTCAGCGGATGGTGGGCGAGGCTGCGCAGCACCGAAGGCGGCACGGTGGCGACGTCCGCGCCGATCTTCGCCGCGTCGCGCACATGGTTCACGCCGCGGATCGAGGCGGCGAGGATCTTGGTCGGGAAACCGTAATTGTCGTAGATCTGGCGGATGTCGGCGATCAGGTCCATGCCGTCGAGGCCGATGTCGTCGAGCCGCCCGACGAAGGGCGAAATGAAGGCCGCGCCCGCCTTCGCCGCCAGCAGCGCCTGCGCCGCCGAGAAGCACAGCGTGACGTTGACCATCCGCCCCTCGTCGGCGAAGGTCCGGCAGGCGCGCAGCCCGTCCCAGGTGAGCGGAACCTTGATGGCGATGTTGGGGGCGATCGCGGCCAGCGCGCGGCCTTCGGCGATCATCGTCTCGGCGTCGGTCGCGGCCACTTCCGCCGAGACCGGGCCGGGCACGAGCGCGCAGATCTCGCGGGTGACC
Source organism: Rubrimonas sp. (assembly GCF_036788415.1). NCBI lineage: Bacteria > Pseudomonadati > Pseudomonadota > Alphaproteobacteria > Rhodobacterales > Paracoccaceae > Rubrimonas > Rubrimonas sp. Next base: position 41,384 of record NZ_DAIQNN010000020.1, read on the forward strand.
TCGATGATGTCGCGGCCCGATTTCAGGATGAGCGACGGATTGGTCGTCACCCCGTCCACCATGCCCGTCGCGGCGAGATCGCGGATCTCGGCGATGTCGGCGGTGTCCACGAAAAACTGCATCGGTCCCTCTCGCTTCTGCGGCGAGACCGACCATAGCGGCGCGGCGCGGCGCGGGCCAGACGCCAGAGGCCGGTCGTGACCGCCGCGCCGCGCGCTGTTGCGGTGCTGGCGCCCCTGCCGCTCGACCGCGCCTACGACTACGCGCTCCCCGAAGGCTGGCCGCGACCGCCCGACGGCGCGCTGGTGGAGGTCGAGATCGGCGGCGGGCGCGCCATCGGCGCCGTCTGGGGCGAAGGGGAGGGGGCGGCGGCGCATGGCAAGGCGCTCAAGCCGCTCCTGCGCGTTCTCGACGCGCCCCCGCTGGCGCCGCCCTTCCGCGCCTTCCTCGCCCGCGCCGCCGACTACACCCTCACGCCCCTCGGCGCGATGCTGCGGTTGGCCACCCGCGCCCCCGGTCTCGGCGAGGCGGAGGCGCCGCGCGTCGCCCTCGTCGCAGGCCCCGGCGCCCCCGACCGCATGACCCCCGCCCGCGCCCGCGTTCTGGAGGCGCTGTCGGGCTTCGGCGGCGCGCCCGTCGCGCCCGCCGAACTCGCCCGCCTCGCCGGCGTCTCGGCCTCCGTGGTCGCAGGTCTGGAGGCCGCCGGCGCGCTCCTGCGCGTCGAGGCGCCGCGCGCCGCGCCCTTTCCCCGCCTCGATCCCGACTGCCCCGGCCCTGTGCTGTCCGCCGCTCAGGCCGAGGCCGCCGCGGCGCTGCGGGCGGGCGCGGCCTCGGGCGGCTACGGCGCGACGCTGCTGCGCGGCGTCACCGGCTCGGGCAAGACCGAGGTGTATCTGGAGGCCGTGGCCGAGACGCTGCGCCAGGGCCGCCAGGCGCTGGTCCTCCTGCCCGAGATCGCGCTTTCGGCGAGCTTCATCGCACGCCTTTCCGCCCGCTTCGGCGCGCCCCCCGCCGAGTGGCATTCCGGCGTCGCCCCCGCCCGCCGACGCCGCCTCTGGACCGCCGCCGCGACCGGCGAGGCGCAAGTCGTCGTCGGCGCGCGCTCTGCGCTGTTCCTGCCCTTCGCGCGGCTGGGGCTGATCGTCGTCGACGAGGAGCATGACGGCTCCTACAAGCAGGAGGAAGGCGCGCTCTACCATGCGCGCGACATGGCCGTGCTGCGCGCCTCCATCGAGGGCGCGCAGGTGGTGCTCGCCTCCGCCACCCCCTCGCTCGAAAGCTGGGCCAACGCCGAGGCCGGCAAATACGCCCGCCTCGATCTGCCCGCGCGCTACGGCGCCGCCGTGCTGCCCTCCCTGCGCGCCATCGACCTGCGCCGCGACGGCCCCTCCGAGCGCAACCGCTGGATCGCGCCCCCGCTCGCGCGCGCCGTGACCGAGCGGCTGGCGGCGGGCGAGCAGTCGCTGCTCTTTCTCAACCGCCGCGGCTATGCGCCGCTCACCGTCTGCCGCGCCTGCGGCCATTTCCTCGAATGCCCCGACTGCGACGCGCGGCTGGTCGAGCACCGCTACCTCTCGCGGCTGATCTGCCACCAATGCGGCCATGCCGAGCCCGTTCCCCCCGCCTGCCCCAAATGCGGCGCGGCGGACAAGCTCGCCGCAGTCGGACCGGGGGTGGAGCGGCTGGCCGAGGAGGCGCGCGCGCTCTGGCCCGAGGCGCGGCTGGCGGTGCTGTCCTCCGACCACGCGGCCGGCGCCGAGGCCTTGCGGTCCGAAATCGCGCGCATCGCCGCCGGCGAGGCCGACGTGGTCATCGGCACGCAGGTCGTCGCCAAGGGCCACAACTTCCCGCTGCTGACGCTGGTGGGGGTGATCGACGCCGATCTCGGCTTGCAGAACGGCGATCTGCGCGCCGCCGAGCGGACGTTCCAGCTGATCCGGCAAGTGTCGGGCAGGGCGGGGCGGGGCGACCGCCCCGGCGCTGCGCTGATCCAGACGGCGGCGCCCGAGCATCCGGTGATGCAGGCGATCCTCACTGGCGCGGAAGAAGCCTTCCTGCGGCGCGAGGCGGCGGAGCGGCGGGCGGCGGGGTCGCCACCCTACGGGCGGATGGCCGCCGCGATCCTGTCGGGGCGCGACGAGGCGCGGGTCTGGGCGGCGGCGCAGGCGCTGGCGCGCGCCGCCGCGCCCCTCTCGGCGATCGGCGCCCGGCTGTTCGGGCCGGCGCCGGCGCCGATCGCCCGCATCCGGGGGCGGGCGCGGGTGCGGATGCTCGTCAAGGCGGCCAAGGGTGCGGCCCTTCAACCCGCGCTCCGCTCCTGGATCGCCGCCGCGCCGCCGCCCTCCTCGGTGCGGCTGGCCGTCGACGTCGATCCGCAAAGCTTCCTCTGAGGGATTCGCGCGCCCGCTGCGACGATGCGTCTTGACGCCGCGAAACCGGCGAAAACTCCGCAAACGCCCTTTGGATAAAGGCCTCCGGACCCTCTGCCGCGCTGCGGCGCCATTGTTGCGCGGACCGCGACCCTATGCTAGCACCCACGGCGTTCGCTCCGGGCCGCTCGCGCGCCGGACGTCGTCCAGCGCCGGGTCCGCCCCCGGCTCAGCCGAAGGGTCGCTCGTGTCCGACACCACCCCCGTTTCCGGCGTCTCGGGTCGCTATGCGACTGCGCTGTTCGAACTGGCGCAGGAGTCCGGTCAGCTCGAGCTGGTCGAAGGTCACATGGCGCAACTCTCCGCCGCCCTCGCCGCCAGCGCCGATCTGAGCGCCGCCGTCTCCTCGCCGCTCTACGGGCGCGACGAGCAGGCCGCCGCCCTCTCGGCGCTGTGCAAGGCGATGGGGATCGGCGCGCCGACCTCGAACCTGATCGGCCTGATGGCCGCCAAGCGCCGCCTGTTCGCGCTCGGCGACGTGATCAAGGGCTTCGACGCGCTGCTCGCCCGCCATCGCGGGATCGTGCCGGCCGAAGTGCGCAGCGCGCGTCCGCTGACCGCCGCGCAGCGCTCGGCCCTCGAAGCCGCCCTCGCCGAAGCCGCCGGCGCGAAGATCGCGCTCGACGTCTCCGTGGACCCGTCGCTGATAGGCGGGCTCGTGGTGAAGCTCGGCTCCAGAATGATCGACAGCTCGATCCGCTCGAAGCTGTCGCAGTTGCAGACCGCCATGAAAGAGGCAGCTATATGACCATTCAGGCCGCCGAGATCTCTGCGATCCTCAAGGAGCAGATCAGGAATTTCGGGCAGGAGTCCGAAGTCTCCGAAGTCGGCCGCGTGCTCAGCGTCGGCGACGGCATCGCTCGCGTCTACGGGCTCGACAGCGTCCAGGCGGGCGAGATGGTCGAGTTTCCGGGCGGCATCCGCGGCATGGCGCTCAACCTCGAAGCCGACAATGTCGGCGTCGTAATCTTCGGCGACGACCGCTCGATCAAGGAAGGCGACGTCGTCAAGCGCACCAACG
>NZ_DAIQNN010000021.1:0-43970 GCF_036788415.1 Rubrimonas sp.
GGCAGCCGCGCGATGGTCGTCTACCGCCTGCCGCTCAACGAGGTGGTGTTCGACTTCTACGACCGTCTGAAAAGCGCCACCAAGGGCTATGCGAGCTTCGACTACCAGCTCGACGGCTATGAGGAGGGCGATCTGGTCAAGATGCAGATCCTCGTCAACGCCGAGCCGGTGGACGCGCTGAGCATGATCGTCCACCGCGCCCGCGCCGACATGCGCGGCCGCGGCATGTGCGAGAAGCTGAAGGACCTGATCCCCCAGCACATGTTCCAGGTCCCGATCCAGGCGGCCATCGGCGGGCGGATCATCGCCCGCGAGACGATCCGGGCGCTGCGCAAGGACGTGACCGCGAAGTGCTATGGCGGCGACGTCAGCCGCAAGCGCAAGCTGCTCGACAAGCAGAAGGCCGGCAAGAAGAAGATGCGCCAGTTCGGCAAGGTCGAGATCCCGCAGGAGGCTTTCATCTCCGCGCTGAAGATGGATTCTTAGGTCGCTTGCCCCGCAGATTTGTGCAGATTAGCAAGCTGCTCTGCTAAGAATGCAGAAATCAACCCCTCCATTTCTTTCACAATATCGTCAGAAAATCCGCTCTCTTTATATCTCTCGTCAGCAGCTTCGATTGCATCATAATAGGGCTTTCTGTTCTCAAGTATCTGCTCTGGTATCGTTTTCACGCCGGGTAAAAATAGCTGTTCCTTTACACAAAGAACAACATACGATGCGGCCCGTGATGTTCTCCCATTTCCGTCGGTGAATGGGTGAATCCAATTCAGTCTCCACATGACAAACGCGGATAGGTGTATGGCAGACTTTGTCTGCCAATTATCATTAACATAATCGCACATTTCTTCCACCAATTCGGGAACTTGATGCGCACCTGGCGGAATGTGTTTCGACTTTGATATGCTGACTGAGCAAGGTCGAAAATTTCCAGCAAATTGATCGATTCCGCTGATCGCTACCCTGTTCAAGTCAAGCAATAAGGACGGCCTTAGCTTGAATGGGCGTGAGCCATCGACAGTTGAATATATGATACTTTGTACGCGCTCCGCTTGGCGGAGCGCGTTCGCCGCTTCTAATCGGGCTTTTTCGTCCGTGTCCTCTGCTACGAGGACCTTTTCGGGTGTGCTGTGCCTACGGTCGTCGACCATGCCAAGTCAGCCGTTTGCCCGTGCCCGCTTCCTGTCCTCAGCGTCCACCATTTCACGGGTAATGCGTTCATTTTCAAATGACGCATTTCCATAGGCGAAACTTCTGCGCTGTTCAGCTACATCATCATCGGTCACCTTGACTTTGCGCGCCTCTGCCAAAAGATATTCTAGGCGCTTCGTTTGCTCGTGGGTCATCGTCCGCCTCCTCAGGGTTATATTTTTGATCTTGATCTTAGTGCGTTGACGCATCGCTAACCACCAAAAACTTCGTGTCAGCTCACATCCACTATGCGCACCTTACACACTGTAAGCGCTTCGTCAGGCCTGATTCTCTCTGGATATCTCACTAGGAAACGGCTCACACGAACCTCGGATTGTGAAGCCAGCCTTGTCAGGTGGTGGCCCTAAACAGATGTCCTATATCAACACTTACCGCACCCGCGCCTGCGCCAGCACCCCGGTGATCGTCTCCTCCCCGAGGCTGCGGCACGCCTCCAGCCGGTGCAGCCCTTCCACCAGCACGAAGCGGTCGCCGTCCTCGCGCACGCGGATCGGCACGCGCAGGCCCTCCTCCAGGATGCTCTCGGCCAGCGCCGCCGCCTTCGCCGCGTCGAAGCCCTGCTTGCGCTTCACCGGCACGTAGATCGCCGCGATCGGGAATTCCTGCTTCTTCAGCACCGCCGCCTCCCTCAGCCGCCCGCGCGCCATTCGGCCCCGTCATACTGGCCCGCCATACTGCCCCCTCAGGCCCGCTCCGCAAAGAGGGCCCCCGCTCTTGCGGCGCCGCAGGGGGCGACGCATAACGCGCGGACGGCGCAGGCGGAGACGCGGGAGAACGGCATGGCGCAGGGCGACGCGACAGGGGACCCGACGCAGGCGGGCGAGGCGCTGCTGGTCGAGCTGACCGACGGGCTGATGCGGCTGACGCTCAACCGCCCCGACCGGCTCAACGCCATCGACCCCCCTCTGGCCGAAGCGCTGCTGCGCGCGCTCGAGCGCGCCGAGGACGACGACGCGGTGCGCGCGGTGCTGCTGCGCGGGGCGGGGCGGGTGTTCTGCGCGGGCTGGGATTTGCGCGAGCGCGACCCCGGCGGTCCGGAGGCGCCGAGCGATCTGGGCGCCTCGCTCGAAGCCTGGATGATCCCGCTCATCGAGGAGCTGCGCCACATCGAGAAGCCGGTGATCTGCGCCGTCCACGGCGCGGCGGCGGGGGCGGGGGCCAATCTGGCGCTCGCCTGCGACATCACGCTGGCGGCGCGCTCGGCGACCTTCTCACAGGCCTACATCGCGGTCGGGCTGATCCCCGACGCGGGCGGGACGTGGTTTCTCACCCATCTCGTCGGCGAGGCGCGGGCGCGGGCGCTGGCGATGACCGGCGCCGCGATCGACGGCGCGACCGCCGCCGAGTGGGGGATGATCTGGCGCGCCGTGGAGGACGACGCGCTGGAGGCCGAGGCCGAGGCTTTGGCGCGGCGGATGGCGCAGGGCCCGACCGTTGCGCTCGGCCTGACGAAAAAGGCGATCCGCGAGGCGGCGACGCATGGGCTGAGCGTGCAGATGGAGATCGAGCGCGGCCTGCAGCGCGAGGTCGGGCGGATGCCGGACTACGCCGAGGGCGTCGCCGCCTTTTTCGAGAAGCGCCCGCCGCGCTTCACGGGGCGCCGGCGCTGATCCGCCCTTTCCTCTCTGCCCGGCGCGCTATTTTGCAGAGGGTCGCTTCGGGAGGGTCGCCGATGTCCGCGCCGCGCATCGCCTTCATCTGTCTGCTGCTCGCCGCGGCGCCGGCCGCCGACGCGTCGCTCGGCGGGGCCGCGCGCTACGATCTGAGCATCGGCGGCATACCCATCGGCGAGGCGCAGCTGCGCGCGCGCGTCGAGGGCGCGCGCTACGAGATCGCGGCGACGGCGGATGTCGGCTTCCTGTTCTGGGGCGGGGAAGGGGAGGCGCGCGCCTTCGGGGCGGCGCTGGTCGCGCCCGTCCCCGATCTCGCGCCCGAGGCGTACCGACTGGCCTATCAGGGCGTCACGCGCCCCGGCGCGGTGGAGATCGATTTTCTGGACGGCCGCGCGGCGCGGCATCTGCGGACGCCGCCGATCCCGCCCGAATACGCCGCGAACCGCGTCGAGATCGCGCCCGCCCATCTGGAGGGCGTCCGCGATCCGCTCAGCGCCTTCGTGGCGCCGGCGCCCGCCGACATCGACCCCGACGCGCTGTGCCGGCGCGTGCTGCCGGTCTTCAACGGCTATGTGCGCTTCGACATCGTATTGGAGGGGGCGCTCGACGCCGCCCCCGCAGCCGACGGCGCCGTCGCCTGCGCGGCCCGCTACGCGCCGGTTTCGGGCCATCGCGCGGACAGCGAGGGCGTCGCGCGGCTCAGGCGGCCCGGGGCGCTGTCGGTCAGCCTGTCGCCGCTCGCGCCCGGGCTGTGGGGCCCGCACGCCATCGCCGTGGAGACGCGCTTCGGCCCGTTCCGGCTGGAGCGGCGCTGACCCGCGCAAACGCCTGAGGCTGAAGCGCTCCGCCCGGACGCCGCGACGCCGGCGAAGCGGCGGGGCGTCGCTTGAGCCGACGCGCGCGATGGCGCAGAAGAGTCGGCGCAGGCGAGGCGGGGAGAGCGCGATGCGGGCGATGCGGGTGCACGGAAAGGGCGAGCGGCTGCGGCTCGACGAGGTCGCGGCGCCGGCGCCCGGACCGGGTCAGGCGCTGCTGCGGGTGCGCGCCTGCGGGCTGAACTTCGCCGACACGCTGATGGTTTCGGGCTCCTATCAGGAGACGCCGCAGCTTCCCTTCGCCCCCGGCATCGAAGTCTGCGCGACGGTCGAGGCGCTGGGGCCGGGGGCCGGGGGCGTCGAGATCGGCGCGCGGGTCGCCGCGATCACCGGCTGGGGCGGTTTCGCCGAGATGGCGCTCGCCCCGGCGGCGGCCTGCGCGCCGATCCCCGAGGCGATGCCGGACGAGGTGGCGGCGGGGCTTCAGGTGGCCTACGGCACGAGCCATGTCGCGCTCGGCCATCGCGCGCGGCTGGCGCCGGGCGAGCGGCTGCTGGTGCTCGGCGCGGCGGGGGGCGTGGGGCTGACCGCCGTCGAGATCGGCAAGCTGATGGGCGCGGAGGTGATCGCGGTGGCGCGCGGAGCGGAGAAGCTGGCGCTCGCGCGCGAGAAGGGCGCCGACCATCTGCTCGACGTGCAACCCGAGCAGTTGCGCGACGCGGTGAAGGCGCTGGGCGGCGCGGACGTCGTCTATGATCCGGTCGGGGGCGCCTTCTGGCGCGAGGCGTTCCGCGCGGCGAATTTCGGGGGTCGGCTGATCCCCATCGGCTTCGCCAGCGGGGAGGTCCCGCAGATCCCCGCCAACATCCTCATGGTGAAGAATCTCGATGTGATCGGGCTCTACTGGGGCGCCTATCTGCGGCACGCGCCGCATGTGCTCGCCGACAGCCTGCGCCAGTTGCTCGCATGGTGGGAGGAAGGCCGCATCGCGCCCCATGTCAGCCATGTCCTGCCGCTGGAGCGCGCCGAGGAAGGGCTCGACTTGCTGCGCTCCCGTCAGGCGACCGGAAAAGTCGTGCTGACGATGTGAGGCGGCTTCAGCGCAGCGCGTAGGTCGCGAGTTCGGCGTAGCTCGGCCCCGCGCGGCCCAGATGGGAGCGGTAGAGGTGGAACGCCTCCACCGCGACCGGGCCGGCCAGAAACGCCGCGCGCGCGGCCAGCGCCTTGGCGGCCTCCGCGCTGGACACCGTCCCCGGCGCGATGCGCGAAAGGGTGACATGCGGCGTGTAGCGCTCGGCGGGGATGTCGAGGCCGGCGCCGCGCGCGGCTTGCAGGACTTTCGCGCGCAGATGGTCGAGCGCGGGCTCGGGGCGGACTGCCGCGTAGATCAGCTTCGGCTTGGCGCCGCCGAACGCGCCGGCGCCGTCGAGCGTGACCCAAAAGCGCGGCGCGTCGATCGCCGAGAGAGCGGCGTGCAGGTCGACCGCGACCGGCTCCGCGATCTCGCCGAAGAAGGCGAGCGTGAGGTGCAGGTTCTCCGGCGCGACGCGCCGCCCCGGCAGGCCGCGTTGCAAGAATTCGAGGCGCTCCCGCAGATCGGGGGGCGGGGCGATGGCGGCGAACAGGCGCAGCATCGGCTCAGTCGGCGCGGGCGCGCCCGGCGAGTTCCAGAACGAGCGGGCCGATCCGCTCCACGATCTTGGCCACGCCATCCGCGTTGGGGTGAAGCCCATCCGACTGCCAGAGCGCGCGGTCGGAGGCGACGCCATCGAGGAAGAACGGGTCGAGAAGCGCCCCGTGCCTCTCCGCAAGCTCGGGATACATCGCGTCGAAGGCCGCCTTGAACTCCGCCCCGTAATTGAGCGGCGCGCGCATGCCCGACAGCAGCACAGGCAGGCCGCGCGCATCCGCCTCGGTCAGGATCGCGTCGAGATTGGCGCGCGAGGCGGCGGGGTCGATGCCGCGCAGCAGGTCGTTGCCGCCGAGCGCCACGATCAGCGCGTCGGCGCCCTCCGCGAGCGACCAGTCGAGCCGCGCGAGCCCGCCCGCCGTCGTATCGCCGGAGACGCCGGCGTTGACCATCGTCACATCCGGCGCGCCGTTCTCGCGCAGCCATGCTTCGAGCTGAGGGACGAAGCCCTCCTCGGGCGGCAGGCCGTAGCCATGGGTGAGGCTGTCGCCGAGCGCCACGATGCGCAGCGGCTCGGCGGCGGCTGCGGGGAGCGCCAGCAGCAGAAGGGCCGCGACGAGGTTGCGCGCAGCCCCTCGCGCCCCATATCGCAGCGCAGCGCACCCCATCCGGACGAGGCCCATGACCGCCCCCGCACATGACCCGATCATCGAGCTGCGCGACGTGCGGCTGACGCTGCCGAGCCGCGCCGGCGCTGTCGAGATCCTCCGCGGCGCGGGTCTGACGGCGCGCGCGGGCGAGACAGTGGGGGTTGTGGGTCCGAGCGGGTCCGGCAAGTCGTCGCTCCTGATGATCATGGGCGGGCTCGAGCGGGCGACGGGCGGCGTGGTCCGGGCGCTCGGCCGCGATCTGACGGCGATGGGCGAGGATGCGCTGGCGCGCTTCCGCCGCGATCATATGGGGGTGGTGTTCCAGTCCTTCCACCTCATCCCGACGATGACGGCGCTCGAAAACGTCGCCGCGCCGCTGGAGCTGGCGGGCGCACGCGACGCCATGGAGCGCGCGGAGGCGGAACTCGCAGCGGTGGGCCTCGCGTCGCGGGCCGACCATTACCCCGCGCAGCTTTCGGGCGGCGAGCAGCAGCGCGTGGCGCTGGCCCGCGCGGTCGCGCCGCGCCCCGCCATCCTGCTCGCCGACGAGCCCACCGGCAATCTCGACGAGAGCACCGGGGCGGGCATCGCCGATTTGCTGTTCGATCTGCGCGACCGCCACGGCGCGACGCTGATCATGGTCACCCACGCGCCGGAGCTGGCGGCGCGCTGCGACCGAGTGGTGCGGATGCGCGACGGCCGCACCGAAGGCGAGGACGACCATGCCGAGGAGCGCGCCGCCGCAGCCGCCGAGGCCGAAGCCGCAGCACACGCCGCCGCAAGGGCCGCGGAATGAGCCTGCGCGCAGGGCTCGTCGCGCGCTTCGCGGCGCGCGAATTGCGGGGCGGGCTCAAGGGCTTCCGCACCTTTCTCGCCTGTCTGGCGCTGGGCGTCGCGGCAGTGGCCGCGGTGGGCTCGGTCCGCATGGCGATCTCCGAAGGGCTCGCGCGCGAGGGCCGGGCAATCCTCGGCGGCGACGCCGAACTCGAATTCGTCTATCGCGGCCCGACCGAGGAAGAACGCGCCTGGATCGAGGCGACGGCGTTAAGCTACTCCGAAACCGTCGATTTCCGCTCGATGGCCGTGGTCGAGCGCGGCGCGGCGGTCGAGCGCGGCCTCACCCAGCTGCGCGGGGTGGACGCCGCCTATCCGCTCGTCGGCGCCGTCGAGCTCGACCCGCCCCTGCCGCTCGCGGAGGCTCTGGGCGCGCGCGACGGCGTGTTCGGCGTGGTCATGGAGCCCGTGCTGATGGAGCGGCTCGGCGTGAGCCCCGGCGACGCGATCCGCCTTGGCGACCGGCGCTTCGAGCTGCGCGCGGCCCTGATCTCGGCGCCCGATCAGGCCGCCGGCGGCTTCGGCCTCGGCCCGCGCACGCTCGCGCTGCGCGAGGGGCTCGACGGCTCGGGCCTGCTCGCGCCCGGCTCGCTCTACGAGACCGAATTGCGCATGACGCTCCCCGAGACCGCCGATCTGGCGGGCTTGCGCGCCGATCTGGCCGAGACTTTCCCCGAAGCCGGCATCCGCTGGCGCGACCGCACCGAGCCTGCGCCGGGGGTCGAGCGCTTCGTGCAGCGCATCGGCTCCTTCCTCGTGCTGGTGGGGCTCGCCTCGCTGGCGGTGGGCGGGGTGGGGGTCGCGGCGGCGGTCGGCTCCTATCTCGACGAAAAGACCTCCACCATCGCGACGCTCAAGACGTTGGGCGCGTCGGGCTCGGAGATCTTCGCCATATATCTCGCGCAGATCGGGGCGCTGGCGGCGCTCGGCATTGCGGCCGGGCTGGCGCTGGGCGGCTTCGGGCCGGCGCTGATCGGGCCGCTCTTCGCCGATCTGATGCCGCTGCCCGCGCTTTTCGGCGTCTACGCCCGCCCGATGGCCGAGGCCGCGCTCTATGGCGGGCTGACGGCGCTCGTCTTCGCGCTCTGGCCGCTCGCGCGGGCGCGCGAGGTGCGCGCGGCGGCGCTGTTTCGCGACGTGGCGGCCCCGGCGCGGGCATGGCCGGGGCGGCGCGACCTCGCCGTGATCGCAGGGCTCGCCCTCGCGCTCGTCGGCGCGGCTGTGGCCTTCTCCGGCGCGCCCCTGTTCGCCGCCTGGTTCGTCGGCGGGCTCGCCGCGGCGCTCGCGGCGCTGCTCGGCGCGGCTGCGTTGGTGCGCTGGGGCGCGGGGAAACTCGCGCGGGGGCGGCTCGCGCGCGGGCGCCCGGCGCTGCGGCTCGCGCTCGCCTCGGTGGGCGGGCCGGGGGGCGAGACGGCGGGGGCGGTTCTGTCGCTCGGGCTCGGACTGACGGTGCTCGCGGCCATCGGTCAGGTCGATGTCAACCTGCGCAGCCTGATCGAGCGCGAACTGCCCGAGCGCGCGCCCGCCTTCTTCTTCGTGGACATCCAGAACGCCCAGCTCGACCCGTTCCTCGGGATCGCAGGCGGGATCGAGGGTTTCCAGTCCGTCGCCACCGCGCCGATGCTGCGCGGCGTGGTGACGAAACTCGACGGCGTTCCGGCGGCGGAGGCGAAGATCGACCCCGACGCCGCCTGGGTGCTGCGCGGCGACCGCGGCGTGTCCTATTCCGCCCGCCAGCCCGACGCGGCGGTGGTCACCGAAGGCGCATGGTGGCCGGAGGACTATTCCGGCCCGCCGCTCGTCTCCTTCTCCGACGGCCATGCGCGCCAGCTCGGCCTCGGGATCGGCGACAGCGTCACCGTCAGCGTGCTCGGGCGCGAGATCACCGCCGAGATCGCCAATCTGCGCGTCGTGGAGTTCCGCGACATGGGGATCAACTTCCTGATGATCTTCGACCCCGGCGCCTTCGCCGGCGCCCCGCACACCCACATCGCCACCGTCTATGCGGCGCCGGAAGCCGAAGGCGCGCTGTTGCGCGACGTCTCCAACGCCTTCTCCAACGTGACCGCCGTGCGCGTGCGCGACGCGGTGGACCGCGTGTCCTCCGCGCTCGGGCAATTGGCGGCGGCGGCGCGATGGGGGGCGGCGGTGACGCTCGCGACCGGGCTCGTCGTGCTGATCGGGGCTGCGGCGGCGGGAGAGCGCAAGCGCGTCTACGAAGCGGCGGTTCTCAAGACGCTGGGGGCGGCGCGGGCGCGCATCCTGTCCTCCTTCGCGCTTCGGGCGGGGATAACGGGGGCCGCGGCGGGGCTCGTGGCCATCGTCTTCGGTGGGCTCGCGGCCTGGGGGGTGATCACCCAGGTCATGGAGGCGGAGTTCGTCTTCGCGGCGGGGTCTGCGGCGGCGGTCGTGCTGGGCGGGGCCGCGGCGAGCCTTCTGGCGGGCCTCGCCTTCGCCTGGCGACCGCTTTCGGCGCGGCCTGCGCGGGTGTTGCGGGCGCGGGAGTGAAAGAGGCGGCGGCGCCAGCGTGATTCGATGTCGATTCGGATGGCGCGGCGCGACGCTTTGCGCCGAATCCGGTTGAAACGCGCTTCGGGCTACACGATATCTCGCCAGTGAGTTACAACGTCCTCGGGGAATGCGGGGACGTCCGGGATCAACTGCAAGGCAGAGAGGGCAATGGCTCAGTACGAACAGGCGGTCAACCGCACCGGCGTAGGCGTCCAGCAGATCGATGCTGGCCTCCGCGCCCACATGAACGCGATTTACGGCCTGATGGGCGTGGCGATGCTCGTCACCGGCTTCGTCGCGTATATCTTCGGGCAGGATCTGCTCGCGGCGATGGAGACGGGCGCGACCCGGATCATCCCGATGGGCGTCCTCGCCACGCTCTACAGCTCGCCCATGGTCTATGTGATCATGTTCGCACCGCTGCTCGTGGTGTTCGGCTTCGCGGCGATGGTCCACCGGATGAGCCACGCGACGGCGCAACTGGTGTTCTGGGGCTTCGCGGCGCTGATGGGCCTGTCGATCGCCACGATCTTCGTGCGCTTCACGGGCATCTCGATCGCGCAGACCTTCTTCGTGACCGCCATCGCCTTCCTCGGGCTGAGCCTCTACGGCTACACCACGAAGAAGGACCTCAGCGGCATGGGGACCTTCCTGATCATGGGCGTGATCGGCCTCGTGGTCGCGTCGATCGTCAACATCTTCCTGCAGTCGGAAGCGCTGATGTTCGCGGTGTCGGTGATCGGCGTTCTCGTGTTCGCCGGCCTGACCGCCTACGACACTCAGCGGCTCAAGAGCGAATACGTGATGATCACGCAGATGGGCGGCGGCCAGCGCGAGCTGAACGCCTCGGCGGTGTCGGGCGCGCTCAGCCTCTATCTGAACTTTCTCAACCTGTTCATGTTCCTGCTCCAGTTCATGGGCCAGTCGCGCGAGTGACGGCCTGACCTTCAGGAACGGACTTCGGAGGGCCGGCGGCGACGCCGGCCCTTTTTCTTTTGCGCCGTCGCTTCCGCGCGCTCCGGCGTTTGATCCCCAGCGCCCGCGCGCCTAGGTTCCCGGCGCGCGCCGCTTCGCGCCGGAGGTTCCGCCACATGCGCCTTGCGCCCATCCTCGTTCTCGCCGCCGCGCTGGCGCTCGGCGCGCTCGCCCTCCTTCGTCTGAACGCTGGCGCCGAGGGGCTGAGCGTGGCGCGCGTCGCCGTCGAGGGGACGCCGGCGACGCTGCACTGGCGCGATGGCGCGCCGCCCGGCCCCGCGGTGCTGATCGCGCACGGCTTCTCCGGGTCGGCGCGGCTGATGGAGGCCTTCGCGCTCGATCTGGCGCAGGCGGGCTATCTGGCGGTCAGCTACGACGCGCTCGGCCATGGCCGCAATCCGGCGCCTCTGTCGGGCGACGTCGCGCGGGAGGACGGGGCGACCGAGCGGCTGCTCGCCGAGATGGCGACGGTGGCGCAGTGGGCGCGCGCCCAGCCGCAGTCGGACGGGCGGATCGCCGTTCTCGGCCATTCGATGGCCGCCGACATCGTCGTGCGCCACGCCCAGCGCCATCCCGAAACGCAGGCGGTCGTCGCGGTCTCGATGTTCTCGCCCGTGGTGACGGCGGACAGCCCCCGCAACCTGCTGGTCGTGGTCGGCGCGCTGGAAGGCGGATTGACCGACGAGGCGGTGCGGGTGCTGCGGCTCACGGCTGGGCCAGAGGCGGGCGAGGGCGAGACCTTCGGGGATTTCGACTCGCCGGGGTTTGGGGCGCGGCGGGTCGTCTTCGCCGATGGCGTCGAGCATGTCGGCGTGCTGTTCGCGACCGAGAGCCTGCGCGAGGCGCGGGGTTGGCTCGACGCGGCGTTCGGGCGGACTTCCGACGCCGCTCCGCCGCGGGCCCGGGGGCCGTGGATCGTCGCGCTGATCGCCGCCGCCGTCGCCGCCGCCTGGCCGCTGTCGCGCCTGCTGCCGCGCCTCGCCGAGCCGTCTCGCGCCTTCGGCTGGCGCGACGTGGCGCTGATCGGCGGTCTGCCGGCTGTCGCGACGCCGCTGATCCTGTGGCCGACCGACATCCGCTTTCTGCCGATCGCGGTCGGCGACTATCTGGCGCTGCATTTCGCGCTGTTCGGCGCGCTGATGTGGCTGGGATTGGCGCTGCGCCGAGGGCTTCCGAAGGGCGGCGTCTCGACGGGTCGGCTCGCGCTCGCCGCGCTGGCGGCGGCGCTCTTCGCGCTGGTCGTCGTGGGCGGCGTGATCGACCAGTTCGTCACCAGCTTCGCGCCCACGCCCGAGCGGCTTCCGCTGTTCGCCGCGCTGCTGCCCGGAACGCTGCTCTATTTCCTCGCGGACGAGCGGCTGACGCGGTCCGGCCCGCCCGGCGCCTATGCTGCGACGAAGCTTCTGTTCCTCATGTCGCTCGCGCTCGCCGTGGCGCTGAACCTGCCGCGCCTCTTTTTCCTGATCATCCTCGCGCCGCCTTTGGTCGCGTTCTTCGCGGTGTTCGGTCTGTTCAGCTACTGGGCGCACCGGCGGACCGGGCATTGGGCGGTGGGGGGGCTCGCCAACGCCGCCATCTTCGCGCTCGCCATCGCCGTCACCTTCCCGATGGTCGCGGGCTGAGGGCGTCAGAGATCCGGCAGGCTCGGCGCCAGCGCGCCGCCGAGGCGCAGCGGGGCGACGCTGCGGGCGCGCCCGGTCGCGTCGTCGGTCTCCACGAAGACGCCCGACAGCGTCGCGGGGCCGGAGGCGGGCTCGAAACGGTCGCCCGTCATGCCGGTGACGAAGCGGCGCAGCGGCTCCTTGCGGTCCATCCCGATGACGCTGAGATAGTCGCCGCACATGCCGGCGTCGGTCTGATAGGCGGTGCCTTTCGGCAGGATCATCGCGTCGGAAGTGGGCACATGGGTGTGGGCGCCGACGACGAGGCTCGCCCGCCCGTCGAGCCACCAGCCGGTCGCCATCTTCTCCGACGTCGCCTCGGCGTGGATTTCGACGATGGCGGCGTCGACGCCGGCGCCCAGCGGCGCGGCCTTGAGCGCCGCATCCAGCGCGGAGAACGGGTCGTCATAGGGCTTGCTCATGAACACCCGACCGAGCGCCACCGCGACGGCCACCTTGCGCCCGCGCGGGGCTGGGAAGATGCGGAACCCCGCGCCGGGGGCGGCGCGCGCGATGTTGAGCGGGCGCAGGATGCGCGGCTCGCGGTCGAGCGCCTGCAGCATGTCCTTCTGGTCGAAGGCGTGGTCGCCGAGGGTGACCGCGTCGGCGCCGGCGGCGAGGATGTCCTCGGCGATCTTGCCTGTGCAGCCGAAGCCGCCGGCGGCGTTCTCGGCGTTCACGGCGACGAAATCGAGCCGCAGTCGCGCGCGCAGGCCCGGAAGCTCCGCCACCACCGCGTCGCGCCCCGACCGCCCGACCACGTCGCCGAGATAGAGCAGCCGCATCAGCCGGCCTTTCCGAACAGGATGGGGCCGGTCTCGGTGACGACGGCGTCGAGCGGCGCGTCATGCGGGTCGGCGGGGAGGCTCGCCACTTCCTGCGCGGCGAAGGCGAAGCCGATTGCCCGGACCGGGCCCTGCGCGCGCAGCGCCGCCAGCGTGCGGTCGTAATAGCCGCCGCCATAGCCGAGCCGCGTCCCCCGCCGGTCGAAGGCGAGCAGCGGGACGATCAGCGCGCGCGGCGTAGTCTCGGCGCCGTCGGTCGGCGCGGCGCAGCCGAAGCCGTCGCGGACCAGCGCGCCGCCCGGCCGCCAGATCCGGAAGACCAGCGCCGCGCCGCGCGCGACCACGACCGGGACGCAGACCGCGACGCCGTCCTCGTGGAGCGCTGTCATGGCCGGCGCCGGATCGATCTCGGAGCGGATGGCCAGATACCCCGCGACCGGCCCCCCCGGCGCGCCGATCAGATCGCGCAGATGCGCGCAGGCCGCGCGCGCGGCGTCCGGGCCGATGCGCGCCTGCGCTTCGGCGCGCCGGGCGAGGGCTTCGGCGCGCAGCGCGGGCTTGCGGTCGGCGGCGGTCGGCGCGGGATCGACATGTCGGCGGTCGGTCATGCGTCGGGTCCGGCGATGCGGGAGGGCGGCGGGTCCATCGCGACCGTGGAGGCGCAGATCCTCGCGAGCCTGGTTGACCAGGTGGGCGCCAGGTGCTTCAGGCCACGACCCGAGGCAGAGCCGGCTCCCGCGAGAAGTTTTAAGGCCACCGGGATTCAGTCCCCTCACGGGAAGGACAGAGCCCGCCTGCGTTCAACATAGCCCTGACCGGGGAGATTGGAAAGGCGCGGGTCAGGATGCGCCGCTCCGCTCATGCGCGGCGATGAGCGCGTCGAGCCGGTCGAGGCTCTCGCCGAGCGCCGGGGCGTCGGCTTCCGGCGCGGCGGCGCCCTGAGTGGCGCGCAGCTGCGCCTCGGTCTCGTGCAGCCGGTCGGCCATCATCAGCGCGGTCATCAGCAGGAGGCGCGCCTCGCCGATGATGCCGCCGGCGGCCGACAGCGCGCGCGCCTCGCCGTCGAGCATCGCGGCGAGCGCGCGCAGATGCGGCTCCTG
The DNA here is from genome assembly GCF_036788415.1 of Rubrimonas sp. Lineage (NCBI taxonomy): Bacteria > Pseudomonadati > Pseudomonadota > Alphaproteobacteria > Rhodobacterales > Paracoccaceae > Rubrimonas > Rubrimonas sp. The sequence continues at coordinate 13,784 of NZ_DAIQNN010000021.1, forward strand.
ACCGTCGTCGCAGGCGAGGCGGTAATTCCGGCCCGCCACCGACACGTCGAGCTCAGCCATGTCCCTGCGCTCCCGTTGCGGCGCCGGCCCGCGCGCTCTCGGCGCGCGCGGCGGCCTTGAGGTCGGCGATGGCGGCGTCGAGCGCGTCGGCGGCTTCTCGGCGCAGCCGCGCGTCATGGGCGCGGGCGGCCTCGGCTTCGTCGAGGGCCGCCTTCAGCCGGGCGCGCTCGGTTTCGGCCGCGTCGGCGCGGGCGGTCGCGGCGGCGAGCGCCGCGTCGCGTGCGGCGAGCAGCCGGGCCAGGCGCCGCGCCAGCGCGTCGATCCGGTCCGCCGGGCCAGCGAAAACGCCGCGCTCTTCGTCCATGCTCTGACCTTTCCGCTCCGCCGCTTTGACGAATCGCAAATTCCTTCGACCGGTGATAGAATATGAGAGGAACTCGGTTCTGTCACATCCGGCGGTCGCTGGCCGCGCCTGCGGCGTGACCGGAACGCGGAGCAGCGCCATGTTCGAAACCGACCGACTGGCTGTGCGGCGCTATCGCCCCGCGGATCTCGCGGCCCATCTGCGCCTGCGCGCCGATCCGCTGGTGCGCCAGTTCATGCATTGGGCCGAGGACGAGGCCGCCTGGCCGCGCCGCGTGGTCGAGGCCGCCGCGCGACACCCGTTCGACGGGCGCGGCTGGATCAATCTCGCCGTGGCGCGGCGGCGCGACGGCGCGGTGATCGGCGATCACGGGTTGCGGGTGGAGGGCGGCGAGGCGTTCATCGGGCTCGCTCTGCTGCCCGAGGCGCGGCGCTGCGGCTTCGGGGCGGAGTTGGTGCGCGGCGCGACGCGGTGGCTCGCGGCCTCGGGCGTCGGGCGCTGCGTCGCCGAGATCGACTTCGGGAACGCGGCGAGCTTCGGGCTGTTCGAGCGGGCGGGGTTCCGCACCCTGCGCGAGGGCCGCGACGCCTTCGGGCCATTCGCCGTGATGTTTTGCGACCTCGCCGCCGCTGCGCCCGGCGACGTCGCCTGAGCGCTCAGAGCCTGTGCGCGCGCAGCGGCATCCCGCCTTCGGGCCGGAGGGTGAGGATCATCCGGGGGCGCGGGGCGAAGCCTTCGGGAAGGGCGAAGGCGAAGCGCGCGAGCACGGTCGCGAGCAGGATTTGCGCCTCCATCACGGCGAACCCCATGCCGATGCAGATCTTCGGCCCGGCGCCGAACGGCAGGAACGCGGCGCGGTGGCGACCCGCCGAGGCGTCGGGGGCGAAGCGGTCCGGCTCGAACGAGTCGGGCGCGTCCCACAGCAGGCGGTGGCGGTGCATCGCATAGACCGGCAGCATGATCGTGTCGCCCGGCCGCACCGGATGGCCGCCGATGTCGTCCTCCGCTTTCGCCGTGCGCGCGAGAAAGCCCGCCGGCGGGTAGAGCCGCAGCGCCTCGTCGATGGTCTGGCGCAGGAAGGGCAGGCGGGGCAGGTCGCCCGCCGAGGCCGCCCGGTCGCCGAGTGCGGCCTGCGCCTCGTCGCGCGCGCGGGCCTGGGCTGCGGGGTCGAGAGCGAGCAGATAGAGCGTCCAGGCGATGGTCAGCGCCGTCGTCTCGTGGCCGGCGACGATCAGCGACAGCAGGTTGTTGCGCTGCTCGGCGGGCGAGAGGGCGCGGCCCGTCTCCGCGTCGCGCGCGCTCATCAGCAGGTCGAGCAGGTCCGGCGCTTCGCCCTCGGCCTTCGGATTGGCGGCGCGGGCGGCGATGATCGCGTCGATCCGACGGTCCAGCGCGCGCCCGCCGGCGAAGAGCCGCCCGGGACGCGGAACCCAGTTCGGCGCGCCGAACACGTCGAGCAGCGACAGCTTGCCGGCCACCGTGATGAAGCGGTCGATGCCGCGGATCACCGCGTCGCGGTCGAGCGCCTCGCGCCCCGACAGCGCGGCCTCGGTGATCACGTCGAATGTGGCGGCGACCGAGGCCGCGCTGACATCCGCCGTCTCGCCCGCATCCGCCGCCGCGCCGATCCGCGCCGACATCGCCTCGGCGGCGGCGGTCATGGCGGGGGCGAAGGCGTCGAGATTGCGCGGCTGGAACATCGGCGCCATCGCCCGGCGCTGCCAGCGCCAGCCTTCCCATTCGGCGGTCAGCAGGCTGTCGCCCTCGCGCGGCTTCAGCACGCGGCGGGTGATGTCGGAACGGGGGTAGTCGCGCGCGCGGGTCTTGAGCACATGCTCGACCCATTCCGGCGCCATGATCATCATCCAGCGCGACGCGCCCAGACCGATCATGCCGCCGCCCGAGAGGATCGGTTCGCGATAGGCGGGCGCGGGGATCAGCTCCAGCACGTTGCGCCGGGCGGTGCGGAACGTGCCCCACAGGCCCAGCGGCTTCGGCGGCGCAGGAACGCCCACGGGGAACGGCGGATCGACGAGGTCGCGGGGCATCTGCCGCCTCCTTGCGGATCGTTCTGGACGCAACGGCAGATAGCGCCGCCCGGCAGGCGGGCAAACCGCGCGCCATCTCCCCCATGCGAACGCGCAACTTTCGTTTCTCCTTGCGCATCGTTATAAGGCCGGCGACATCAACCCGCGCGCGGCGCGTGCTCAATGACATCGGGGGAAGACACATGGCGGTGAAGGTCGCGATCAACGGGTTCGGGCGCATCGGACGCAACGTTTTGCGCGCGCTGATCGAATCGGGGCGCACCGATGTCGAGGTGGTGGCGATCAACGATCTCGGCCCGGTCGAGACCAACGCGCATCTGATCCGCTACGACAGCGTGCATGGCCGCTTCCCCGGCACGGTGACGGTGGACGGCGACAGCATCGACGTCGGCCGCGGCCCGATCCGCGTGACCGCGATCCGCGATCCCAAGGAGCTGCCCTGGGGCGATGTCGACGTCGCGATGGAGTGCACCGGCATCTTCACCGACCGCGACAAGGCCGCCTTCCACCTCGCCAACGGCTCCAAGCGCGTGCTGGTCTCGGCGCCGGCGGGCGGGGCCGACAAGACCATCGTCTACGGCGTCAACCACGACGTGCTGACGAAGGACGATCTCGTCGTCTCCAACGCCTCCTGCACCACCAACTGCCTCGCCCCCGTGGCCTATGCGCTGAACAAGGCCATCGGGATCGAGAAGGGGTTCATGACCACGATCCACAGCTACACCGGCGACCAGCCGACGCTCGACACGCTGCACAAGGACCTCTACCGCGCCCGCGCCGCCGCGCTGTCGATGATCCCGACCTCGACCGGCGCCGCCAAGGCCGTGGGCCTCGTGCTGCCCGAGCTCAACGGCAAGCTCGACGGCGTGGCGATCCGCGTGCCGACGCCCAACGTCTCGGTCGTGGACCTGAAGTTCATCGCCGCGCGCAAGACCTCGGTCGCCGAGATTCAGGAGGCGATCAAGGCCGAGGCCGACGGTCCGCTGAAGGGGATCCTCGGCTACACGTTCGAGCCGCTCGTCTCCTCGGACTTCAACCATGACTCGCACTCCTCGGTCTTCCACATGGACCAGGCCAAGGTGATGGACGGCACGCTCTGCCGCGTGCTGAGCTGGTACGACAATGAGTGGGGCTTCTCCAACCGCATGCTCGACACGGCGACGGCGCTGGCGAAGACGATCTGAGGCGATCTGCGGATGAAGGAGGAACTGGCTGGACGCCTCGCAGACGCGGCATTCATGCTGGAGGATGCATTCCCAGGCTTCACCTGTCTGCGATGTGGTTACGACCAGTTCCTGCTTCGGCTCATCGTCGACGATGTTGCGGCGACCGAGAACGGAGAGTGCTACCTGATCGAGACCGCCTGCAAGCGGTGCGGCATGGTTGAGAAGCATCGGGTCGATCTTCTTCGCGACGCGCTGCTGTCGGAATCTCTGCCAAGGGCGTCTGATGCCTGATAAGTTTGAGCGAGAGGGCGTGACCGACCTTAACGCTGTTCGCGCAAAGAGGGTGGCGGGTGGCGGCGGCCCGGAGGATCCGATGATCGAAGCGCGCGTCTCAAGACTGGAGGAAGACTTCAAGGAGATCCGGCGCGACATCGCCTCGATGAAGGAAACGCTCGCCCGGATCGACGGGCGCGTGTCGTCGATGCCAACCGCCTTCCAACTCTACCTCGCCATACTCGTGACATGGGGCGCGGGCGCGGGGATCGCGCTGACGCTCATCCGCTTCGCCGCGCCCTGACCGGGGCGGGTTTCTCGACAGACCGCAGTCGCGGGGAGCAGCCGGAACGCCGATGGACCTCGCCGCCCTGATCCGCGACTTCATCACGCTGTTCGTGGTGATCGACCCCATCGGGTCGGTCCCGATCTTCATCCACGCCACGCGCAGCGCCCCCGCCGACCGGCATCGCGCCATCGCCGTGCGCGCCGTGCTGGTGGCGGGCGGCGTGCTGATGTTCTTCCTCGTGGCGGGCCAGCTCCTGCTCGAGGGCATCGGCATCTCGCTGGCCTCGTTCCGCATCGCGGGCGGGATCGTGCTGTTTCTCTTCGCGCTGTCGATGATCTTCGGCGACAGCAAGCCCGAGACTGAGCTCGCCGAGGCGGATGCGGACGATTCTATGGACAAGGCGGTGTTTCCGCTGGCGATGCCGTCCATCGCATCGCCGGGCGCGATGCTGGCGGTGGTGGCGCTGACCGACAACGACCGGTTTTCGGTCGCGCAGCAGGCCGTCACGGCGGGGTTGCTGGTCGGCGTGCTCGCGATCACGCTGGCGGTGCTGTTCGCCGCCGTCCCGCTCAACCGCCGGCTGGGGTCGTCGGGGGCGAGCGTGATAAGCCGGGTGATGGGGATCATCCTCGCCGCAGTCGCCGTCGATGCGGTGCTGCGCGCGCTGGTGGACATCGGCGCGCCGCTGTCTCTCGGGTGACGGCGCGCAGGGACTTATAGGGGGAGAGAAAGATCATGGGTTTCAAAACGCTCGACGACATGGACCTGGCAGGCAAGCGCGTGCTGACGCGGGTCGACGTCAACGCGCCGGTGCATGACGGCGTGGTGACCGACGACACGCGCCTGCGCGCCATCGCGCCGACCATCCGCGACATCCTCGCCCATGGCGGAAAGCCGATCCTGCTGGCGCATTTCGACCGGCCCAAGGGCAAGGTCGTCCCGTCGATGAGCCTGTCGCAAATCCGCCCCGCGCTCGAGGCCGCGCTCGGCGTTCCGGTCGAGTTCGTCGAGGAGTGCGTCGGCGAGGCCGCGGAGAAGGCCAGCCAGAAGCTCGCCCCGGGCCGCGCGCTGCTGTGCGAGAACACCCGTTTCCACCCCGGCGAGGAGGCCAACGACCCCGCCTTCGCCGCCGAACTCGCCAAACTTGGCGACGTCTATTGCAACGACGCCTTCTCCGCCGCCCATCGCGCGCACGCCAGCACCGAGGGCGTGACGTTCTACCTGCCGTCCTGCGCGGGGCGCCTGATGGAGGCCGAGCTCAAGGCGCTGGAGAAGGCGCTGACCGCCCCCGAGCGACCGGTGATCGCGGTGGTCGGCGGCGCCAAGGTCTCGACCAAGCTCGACCTGCTCGGCAATCTGATCTCGAAGGTCGACCAGCTGGTGGTCGGCGGCGCGATGGCCAACACCTTCCTGCTCGCCCAGGGCGCCCAGATCGGCAAATCGCTCGCCGAGCCCGACATGCTCGACACCGCGCGCGACATTCTGGCCAAGGCCGGGAAGGCGGGTTGCGAGATCATTTTGCCGTCGGACGTCGTCGCCGCCGAGGCCTTCGCGGCGAACGCCCCGCATGTGGTGGTTCCCGCGACGCAGACCCCGGACGGATCGATGATTCTCGACGCCGGCCCCGACAGCGTCGCCGAACTCGCCCGCCGCTTCGAAGGCGCCAAGACGCTGGTCTGGAACGGCCCCCTCGGCGCGTTCGAGCTGACGCCCTTCGACGCGGCGACCAATGCGGCGGCCTTGAAGGCGGCGGAGCTGACGCGCGCCGGCGAGCTGCTGACGGTCGCGGGCGGGGGCGACACTGTGGCTGCGCTCAACGCCTCCGGGGCGGCGAAGGACTTCTCCTTCATCTCCACGGCGGGCGGCGCGTTTCTGGAGTGGCTGGAGGGCAAGACCCTTCCGGGCGTCGCCGCGCTCTCGCGCTGAGACGCCCTAAAGCTGGGCGAGAAGCTCGATCCGCTTCTCGACCCCGCTCGGGCCGGCGGCGACCATGCGGTCGTAGTCGAACAGATGACGCAGATGCAGATAGCGCGCGCCGTCGATCATCTTGAGCTCCCAGCCGCAGAATCGCCGCGCCTCGACGATGTCGCGCAGCAGAAGCGCGACGTCGAAATGGCGGGGGTCGACCTGGATCGCGGCGAACAGCGCGTCGATCACGGCCTCCTCGCCTTCGATAACCTGGAAGAATTCGACCGCGTTGAAGAACAGCGCGCCGGTCACGCCGCGTGCGGCGTTTTTGCGGGCGCTCGTGCGGATGAGGTCGAGAAACTCGACGCTGCGCCCGTCGATCAGCGCCCGCGAGGCGTAGGCAAGTCTGCACAGCATCGCAATATCCTCGACCGGGCGGGGCCGAAGGTAGCAGAAGACCACTCAAGTCAGATTGACCGGGAGCAATTCCTCCGGCGCCGCGGCGCCGCATGGCGCCAAGGCGCCGGTTTGACGCCGGTCAAGGCGGGGCGAAGCTGCGCCGGCGACGCTCGGGGCGAGCCGCGTTGCGACGGCAGGGGGAAGACCGCATGGATCCGATCATCGCCAAACACGCCAACCGACGCGTGCCGCGCTATACGTCCTATCCGACCGCGCCGCATTTCGCGCCGGACTTCCCCGAGGCGACATGGCGGGAATGGCTGGGCGCGACGCCCCTCGACGCGCCGCTGTCGCTCTATCTGCATGTGCCGTTCTGCAAGAAGGTCTGCTGGTATTGCGGCTGCAACATGAAGCTCGCCGCGCGCGAGCAGCCGGTGCGCGACTATGCCGGGGTGCTCGCTACGGAAGTCGACCTGCTCGCCGGCGCGATGCCGGGGCGGATGCAGGTCGGCCATGTCCATTGGGGCGGCGGCACGCCCACCGCCATGCCGGCGGACTGCATGGCCGCCGTGATGACCCGCCTGCGCGAGGCCTTCGCCGTCCGCCCCGACGCGGAGATCGCCGTCGAGATCGACCCGCGCACGCTTGAGGATTCGATGGCCGCCGCGCTCGGCGAGATGGGCTTCACCCGCGCGAGCCTCGGCGTGCAGGAATTCGACGCCGACGTGCAGAAGACGATCAACCGCGTGCAGCCCTACGAGACCGTCCGCCGCGCGGTGGAGAACCTGCGCGCCGCAGGCGTCAACGCCATCAATTTCGACCTGATGTACGGGCTGCCCCGCCAGACCGTCGAATCTCTCGCCGCGACCGTCGAGCGCGCCGTCGACCTGCGCCCCTCGCGCATCGCGCTGTTCGGCTACGCGCATGTGCCGTGGATGGCCAAGAATCAGCGCATGATTCCCGAGGACACGCTGCCCGATCTGGAGGCGCGCTTCGAGCAGGCCGACGAGGCGGCGAAAATCCTCGTATCGCACGGCTATGAGCGCCTCGGGCTCGACCATTTCGCGCTGCCCTCCGACCCGCTGACCCGCGCCGCGCATACCGGTCGGATGCGGCGGAATTTCCAAGGCTACACCGACGACCAGTCCGAGCACCTGCTGGGCCTCGGCGCCACCTCGATCAGCCAGACGCCGCAGGGCTACGCGCAGAACATCGTCGAGACGGGCGCATGGGCGCGCGCGGTGAAGGCCGGCCAGTTGCCGGTGCATCGCGGGCGGGCGCTGATCGGCGACGACCGTCTGCGCCGCGACGTGATCGAGCGGATCATGTGCGACATGGAAGTCGACCTGCCCGCCCAGGCCTTCGCCCATGGCGAGACGCCGGACTATTTCGCCACCGAGATGGAGGCGCTGAAGCCCTTCGTCGAGGACGGTCTCGTCGAGATGCGGCAGGGCCGGGTGCGGGTCGCCGATCGGGGTCGGCCAGCGCTGCGCGCCATCGCCGCGGCCTTCGACGCCTATCTGGCGCAGGGCGGCGGCGGGGCGCGGCACGCCATCGCGGTCTGAGCGGGCGCAGCGCGGCTTTTGCGCTGCGGCGAAAACGGTTGACCGGTCGGGCGCGCGCGGCTAGCGGATCACGGGTCTGTCCGCCCCCGCACAGGAGCCGCATCCGATGAAAGCCAGCCGCGCCGTCCAGAAGATCCTCGCCAACTACGAAGGCGAGACCCCCGGGGTGAAGGCCCAGCTCTGCCGCATGCTGATGGCCGGCAAGCTCGGCGGCACCGGCAAGATGGTGATCCTGCCGGTCGATCAGGGCTTCGAGCACGGCCCGGCGCGCAGCTTCGCCCCGAACCCCGCCGGCTACGACCCGCATTACCACTATCAGATGGCCATCGACGCGGGGCTGAACGCCTACGCCGCCCCGCTGGGGATGATCGAGGCGGGCGCCGACACCTTCGCCGGCCAGATCCCGACCATCCTTAAGGTGAACTCCTCCAACTCGCTGGTGCCGAAATCGGCGCCCTACGATCAGGCGATCACGGCCTCGGTCGAGGACGCGCTGCGGCTCGGCTGCTCGGCGATCGGCTTCACGATCTATCCCGGCTCGGCGGCCGGGCTCGACATGTTCGAGGAGATCGCCGAGATGCGCCGCGAGGCCGCGTCGCTCGGCATCGCGACGGTGATCTGGTCCTATCCGCGCGGCGAGGACCTCTCCAAGGCCGGCGAGACCGCCATCGACGTCGGCGCCTACGCCGCGCAAATCTCGGCGCTGCTCGGCGCGCACATCATCAAGATCAAGCTCTCGACCGACCATCTCGAGCAGGACGAAGCCCGAAAGGTCTATGAGGGTCAGAAGATCGACGTTTCGACCCAGGCGGCGCGCGTGGCGCACTGCATGCAGGCGGCGTTCGGCGGCCGGCGCATCGTCGTGTTCTCGGGCGGCGCCGCGAAGGGCGCCGACGCGGTCTATGACGACGCCCGCGCGATCCGCGACGGCGGCGGCAACGGCTCGATCATCGGGCGCAACACCTTCCAGCGCCCGCGCGACGAGGCGTTGGCGATGCTGGCCAAGCTCATCGAGATCTACAAGGGCAAGGACTGACGCGCGGGCGGCGGCGGCGCTGGCGCCGTCGCCATCGCCGGCCACGCGCTCCAGCCGCCGAACAGCCGTTCGCAACGCGCGGCCATCGTCAGGAGCAGCGGCTCGCCGCCGAGATCGGCGACGAGCTGAAGCCCCACCGGCGATCCGTGCGCGTCGCGCCCGCATGGCGCGCTGAGCGCCGGGCAGCCGATCGCGTTGACCCATCCGGTGTAGATCGCGTGGCCGCGCGGGCCGACCGCGACGCCGTCGATTTCGGGCGGGTGGCTTTCGCCTTTCGGCCAGGGCTGCGCTGCGCAGGCGGGGGTCAGGATCAGGTCGATCTCGGCGAAGGCCCGGCTCGCCGCGCTGCGCAGCCGGTCGATCTCCTCGATGATCGCGAGCAACCGGGTCGCGGGGAGCGCCGCGCCCTCGTCGGCCATCGCGCGGTATTTCGGGCTCGCTTGCGCGAAGCCGGGGAGGGTCTCGGCGAGGCGCGCAAGGCCGATCTTCGCGATCTCGGGCCACATCGCCGACAGGGGGGCGACATCGAAAGGCAGGGCGCCCTCCGTCACCGCGCAGCCGTCGGCGGCGAGCGCCGCCGCGGCCTCGCGGAGGCGCGCGGCGATGACGGGGTCGAGCGGCGCGTCGCCGAAGCGCTCGACGAACAGGATGCGCGGGCGCTGCGGGACCGGCGCCTCGGGGGCCTGCGCCCGCGCGCGCGGGTCGCGCCGGTCGGGGCCCGCCAGCACCGCGTCGAGCAGCGCGAGGTCGCGCGCCGACCGGGTCAACCCGCCGACCACCTCCATGTCGAGCAGCACTTGCGGCAGGCCGCCGGCGCGCGCGTAGCGCCCGATCCCGGCCTTGAGGCTGAACAGCCCGCAATAGGCGGCGGGCCGGCGCAGCGAGCCGCCGCCGTCCGTGCCGAGCGCGAGCGTCGCCATCCCCGCCGCCACCGCGGCGACCGATCCGCCGGACGAGCCGCCGGGGGTGAGGTCGGGCGCCCAGGGGTTTCCGGTGTCGCCGAACAGCGCGTTGCCGGTGTAGCCCTCGACGGCGAATTCGGGCGTGTTGGTCTTGCCGAGCGCGACGGCGCCGGCGGCGCGCAGCCGGGCGACGGGAAGCTCGTCCTGCGCCAGCGGCGCATCGGGAAAGGTCGGCCCGCCCCAGCGCGCCGGCATGCCGCGCGCCGCCAGATTGTCCTTGAGCGCGACGGGAACGCCGTCGAGCGTCCCGAGCGGCGCGCCGGCCCGCCAGCGCGCCGCGCTCGCCTCGGCCTCTGCGCGGGCCTGCGGGTTCGGCGCGACGAACGCGCCGAGCGCGGGGTCGAGCCGGGCGATGCGGTCGCGCGCCGCCTCGAGCGCCTCCACCGGGTCGGCGCTTCCCGCGCGATAGGCCTCGACCAGTCCCGCCGCGTCGAGCGTCCAGAGATCGCTCATCCGTACATGCCCTGCGGGAGCCACAGCACGATCTGCGGAAAGGCGATGATCAGCAGCGTGAACAGCAGCATGATGACGACATAGGGGATCGCGCCCTTCACCACGTCGCGGAACGGGCCGCCATCGGTCCGCACGCCCTGCACGACATAGAGGTTCATGCCGACAGGCGGGGTGATCATCCCCAGCTCGCACATCAGCACGATGAAGATGCCGAACCAGATCGGATCGACCCCCACCGCCGTCACGATGGGCAGGGCGACGGGGATGGTCAGCACCTGCATCGACAGCACGTCCATGAACATGCCGAGGACCACGTAGAACACGATCAGCGCCAGCAGGAGCCCGGTCGCGCTGAGGCCCAGCGAGGCGACCCACGCCGTCATCGCCTGCGCGACGCCGCCGAGCGCCAGCGTGACGTTGAGCATGAAGGCCGCCGTGATGATCAGCAGGATCATGCCGGAGGTGCGGGCGGTCTGGCGGAAGGCGGCGTCCATCAGCGCCCAGTTCAGCCGCCCCTCGCGCCACACGAAGACCAGCGCCGCCACAACGCCGAGGGCCGCGGATTCGGTCGGCGTCGCGATCCCGGCGTAGATCGAGCCCATCACCACGCCGAAGATCACCGCCGGCGGCGCCAGCCAGCGCAGAGCGGCGAGCTTCTCGCGCAGCGGGGCGGCGACGTCGGCGGTCGCGCCGCCGTCGCGCAGCAGCGACTCGATGGCGATCCACGCCATGAAGCAGGCGGTGAGCAGCAGGCCGGGGACCAGCCCCGCGATGAACAGCCGCCCGATCGATTCGTTGGCGAGCGAGCCGTAGATCAGCAGGTTCACGCTCGGCGGAATGAGGATCCCGAGCGTGCCGCCGGCGGCCAGCGAGCCGAGCGCGCGGGCGGGGTCGTAGCCGCGGGCGTCGAGCGCCGGCAGCGCCACCGTGCCGACCGTCGCCGCCGTGGCCACGGACGAGCCCGAAGTCGCCGCGAACAGCGCGCAGCAGCCGATATTGGTGTGCAGCAGCCCCCCCGGCAGCCGTCCCAGCCACAGCGCGAGCGCGCCGTACATCCGGTCCGCCACGCCCGAGCGCAGCAGCAGCTCGCCCAGCAGGATGAAGAGGGGGATCGCGGTGAGCAGGTTCTCGTTGAGCACGCCCCACACAACGGGGCCCATCGCGTTCAGCAGCGGCCAGCCATAGAGCAGCACGCCGCCGACCACGCCGAGCAGCACCATGATCGCGGCCACCGGCAGGCTCGCCAGCAGCAGGGCCATCATCGCGAGGAACCCGCCGAGGACCGCGCCTACGCCCATTGCGCGGCCCCCGTCACCGCGACGCCCCCGATTGCAGCTCCTCCGCGAGTTCCTCCATTGCGCCGCGCGGGTGGAACTCGGAGGTCAGCCCGGCGCGACGCCCGCTCCAGTAGAGCCAGGTCGCCCGCACGCCGAGCAGCACGGCGGTGAGCGCGAACAGGCACAGCGCGCCGAACCACAGCGCCTGCGGCCAGATCAGCGGCGTCGCCCAGGGCGTCGGCGCCGTGCTGCCATAGGCCAGCGTGTCGGCGATGGTGTCGCGCGAAACCCAGACGAGGAACGCGCCCAGCGCGCTCATCGACAGCATCGCCAGCCAGTCCGCCAGCTCCTGAAAGCGCGCGGGCAGGCGGGCGTGCAGCACGTCGATGCGGATATGCGCGCGGTCCACCAGCGCCACCACGAAGGCGAGGCAGGAGCCGACGGCCAGCACGTAGCCGCCAAGCTCGTCAGCGCCTTCGAACGAGAAAGAAGCGACTTTGCGCAGCACCGTCTCGAGCGCGATGAAGAGCGACAGGGCAACCAGAGCGACGCCGAAAAGCCGGCTGGCGTTGGCGGCGAAGGCTTCGAGCAGACGGTTGGTCGCGGCGCGTGCGGGCGCGCGGCTGGCGGGGCGCGCGGCCCCGCCCTCCACCTGCGCCATCAGAAGCCGACCTTCTTGCCGACGCTGGCCCTCCACCCCTCCGAGCAGCCCGGATTGGTCTTGTCGCAGATCTCCGCCCAGGTCGGGAAGGAGATGTCCTTGACGGCGTTGGCGATCAGCGCGCGGTCGGCTTCGGTGATCTCGACCAGCTTCAGATCGTAGGTCTTGCCGGTCTCGCAGGGCGTCGCGCCGACATTGCAGCGCACGGCGTCGTCGAACAGCGTCTCGGAATAGGCCCAGATGTCCTCGATCAGCGCGTCGAAGCCGGCCTGGAGCTTGGTCTGATCCTCGGGCGACAGCTTGTTCCAGGCGTCGAGGCTGACGCCGTAGCCGTTCATCGCGAGCTGGAAGGCGATGGGCAGGGTGTAGGCGGTCACTTCCGGCCAGCCGGCGGAATTCGCCGAGCTCGGCCCGGTGATCGCGCAATCGACCACGCCGCGGGCGAGCGACTGGTGCACGTCGGGAAAGCTCAGCGGCACCGGCGTTCCGCCGACCGAGGACACGAAATTGGCGAGGTTCTGGTCGTAGACGCGCACCTTCAGCCCCTCGAGATCGGCGAGCTGCGCGATTTCGGGTTTGCAGAACAACACTTGCGGGCCGAACGGCCAGACGCCGAGCAGTTTGGTCCCGAACTTCGCCTGAAGCTGCGCATCCACCGCGTCCTTGTATGCTGCGACGGTCTCGCGCCCGGTCGCATAGTCGGGGTTCAGGCCCACGAGGTCGAGCCCGAGAATGGTCGGCTCGTCGCGCGACACCTGGCTGAGGCGCAGCGAGATGATGTCGAACAGCCCCGCCTTGAGGATGCGCAGCTGTTCGGTGTCCTTGATGCCGGTGACGTCGATGGGCTTGTAGTCCACCACGGCGTCGATGCCGGTGCGTTCGCCGAAATTCTCGAAGAAGGGCTGTTCGACGTTCTTCTGGATGTTGCCGGTCGCGACCGGCTGGCCCATCGCCTTGAAGCTGTAGGTCTGGGCGGCGGCGCCGGTGGCGAGCAGGGCGGCGACGGTCGCGCTGGCGAGGAACTTCATGCGGGTTCTCCTTGTCTTGCGTGAGAGGCGGGGGGGCGTTGGAACAGTCTTCCCCAGCCGGCGATTCCGGAAGGGTCGGCGCCGGCGGCGCAGAGCGCGCCCCAGGCGGCGACGGCGATGCTGTCGAGAACGGGAATCCCGGTCTCGGCTTCGAGGCGGGGGGCGACGCGCGTCCCGCGGAAATTGGTGCAATAGATCAGGATCGCGTCGGGCTTCGCGGCGGCGACGTCGCGGAACATGCCCTCGATCAAATCCTCGGCGAACTCGGCGAAGGAGAAGTTGCCGCGGTCGCCCAGATGCCGCTCGGCGACCGTCTCGAAGCCGGCGGCGGCGAAGTTGCGCAGGATCGCCGCCTGCACCTCGGGCAGATAGGGCGTGACGAAGGCGATCCGGCGCGCGCCGAAGGCCGCCAGCGCGTCGAGCGTGGCGAGCGTCGCCGTGGTGGCGGGCGCCCCGGTGCGCGCTTCGAGGGCGGCGCAGAGCGCGCGGTCGGCGTCGAAGCCGCGCCAGCCGCCCGAAGTGCCGTTCCAGACGATGGAATGGACTTTCGCGTCGGCCAGCAAATCGGCGGCGGCGAGAAAGGGCGCCGCGTCGAACTGGCCGAGCGCGGCGTCCGTCAGCGCGATTTCGGTCACGCGCAGCCGGGCGAAATGCGCGCTGACATGCGGAGCGCCGGCCAGCAGCGCCGCCGTAGCAGGCTCAAGCGCCGTGTTGGAGGACGGCGTCAACATCCCCAGACGGACTTGCGCCGCGCTCATGCGGCGGCGCCTTCGGCGATCAGCCGGGCGAGGGCGGGGTGGAGACCTTCGGAGGGTTTTCCCGGCGGTCGGGCGAAGCGGCCCCGATGCGCGCCGCGCGGGGCGAGCTTGGCCAGCGTCTCGGCCTGGCGCACCGCCGCCGAGACGGGGTCCACCAGCACGGCGGGGCAGTCCTCGGCGAAGGTCTCGGCGAGGCCCGCGAGCGGCGCGCCGCCGAGGATCACCACATCCGCCCCGTCTTCGAGCGCGCTTTCGCGGGCGAGGGCGAGCAGCATGTCGCGCATGGTCTGCGCGACCAGCGTCACTGGCCCCACCGCCTCGGGCGGCGTGCGCATGCCGACGAAACGTCCGGTCAGGCCGGCCTCGACGACGTTGTCGCGATACCAGGGGGTCATGCGCGGGGTGAACGTCACCAAGCCGAACGTCTCGCCGAGCATGCAGGAGGTCAGCATGGCGGCCTCGGCCATGCCGACGACGGGGATGTCGAACAGCTCGCGCGCCGCCCGCAGGCCCGGGTCGCCATAGGCCGCGATCACCACGGCGTCCGCGCCCTCGCGGTGCTCGGCGATCATCTCGAGCGCGATGGTCCCCGCGATCAGCGATTCCGCGCGCGAGGAGATGTAGGGAAAGCCCCGCGTCGCGGTGAGCGGCACGATTTCGGTCCCGGCGCTCGCCGCGCGCCGCGCCACGGCGGCGAGGCGGTCGGTCATCTCGCAGGTCATGTTGGGATTGACGAGCAGCAGGCGCGTCATGGCGCTCACCCCTGGATCATGCGGTTGAGCCCGACGGTCCGCGCGCCCAGGATCAGCGCGGCCAGCGCCATCAGGATCAGGCCGCTCGACATGGCGGCGATGCTCGGGTCGGGCTGTTCTTCGAGATATTGCAGCATCTTGATCGGCAACGTCTTGTTGCGCGCATCCGTCAGGAAGATCGAGATCGGGTAGTTGTCCATCGAGGCGAGGAAGGCGAAGAGCCCCGCCGTGAGGAAAGCCGGCGCGAGGTTCGGCGCCAGCACCTTCAGCGCCGCCCTGGGCCAGCTCATGCCCAGCGTGCGCGCCGCGTCGATCAGCGAGAAGTCGAAGCTCGCCATCGCCGCGAGCAGCGTGCGCATCACGAAGGGCAGGGTGATCAGGATGTGGCCGATCAGCAGGCTCCAATAGGCGTCGCGCAGGCCCATCTCGCGGAGGAACTGCAACAGCGCCACGCCCACCACGAGCCCCGGCATCATCAGCGGCGAGACCGAGAAGGTCGCGATGGCCGAGCGGCCCGGAAACGTCCCCTGCGCCACCGCCATCGCCACCGCCGTCCCCATGACGAGGCTGATCGCGGTGGAGACGAAGGCGAGGTTCAGCGACAGCGTCAGCGCCTCCATGAGCCCCGAGCGCCGCCCCATCGCCTCGTACCAGCGCAGCGACCAGTCGGGCGGCGGCAGGGTGTAGACCGAGGAGGCGCTGAAGGACACGACCACCGTGACGACCAGCGGCGCCATCAGAAAGACCACGGCGAAGCCCGCGATCCACCAGCTGACGCTGCGGGCGATGCGGTCGGCGCGGGTCATGCGCGGCCCCCCGACATCCGGGCGACCAGCCAGCTCGACCCCATCACCACCGCCACCGCGATCATCAGCAGGATCGCCGAGACGGTGGCGCCGAACTGTTCGTCGCGCAGGAACAGGAAGGAGCGCGCGATCAGCATCGACAGCACCTGCTGGCGCTCGCCCACGATCAGCGACGGGATCACATACATCGACACCGCCAGCGAGAACACGAAGGCCCCGCCGGCCACGACGCCGGGCGCGGTCAGCGGCGCGACGACCCGGGTGAAGCGGAACCAGGGCGTCGCGCCCAGCGAGGCGGCGGCGGCGGACAGCGCGGGGTCGATCTGGCGGATCACTGCGTAGATCGGCAGCACCGCGAAGGGCAGGAACACATTGGCCGCGCCGATGATCAGCGCCGTCTCGGTGAACAACAGCCGCAGCGGCTGTTCGACGATCCCGAGCCCCGTCAACATCTGGTTGATCGGGCCCTGCGTGCGGAACAGGATCGACCAGGCGAAAGCCTTGACGATCACCCCCACCGACAGCGGCAGCACCATCGCGGCGAGGATCAGCGTCTGCGCGAGCCCCTGCGCGCGCGCCAGCGCGAAGGCGGTGGGCCAGGCGATGAGGAGCGCGAGCAGCGTCGTCAGCGCCGCGACCCGGAGCGTGCGCCACAGCACGCTCATGTTGAAGGGGTCGGCGAAGAAGGCCGCATATGAGGCGAGCGTGAACGCGCCGTCCGCGTCGCGCAGGCTGTCGAGCAGCAGCAGCGCGAGCGGCAAGGCGTAGATCAGACCCAGATAGGCGAGGCCTGGCGCGGCGAGCAGCGCGAAGCGGTCGAGCTGCGGCAGGCGCAGCGGCGCGGGCTCGGCGCGGGCGGTCATGGCGCCGCCGGGTAGATCAGCGTTTCGGCGACCGGCCAGACGAGGCGCACGCTCGCGCCGACAGGCGGAGCGGCGACGGCGCCGGCCATCTCGCACAGGATGCGGTCCTCGCCTTCGGCGGCGCCGTGCAGATGGGTTTTCGAGCCGAGGCACATGACGTCGGCGACGGTCGCCGAGATGGCGTTGGCGCCGGGCGGCGGGGCGTCGGCGAGCGCCACCAGTTCCGGCCGCACCCCAGCCAGCGCCAGAGCGCCGAACGGCAGGGCGCCCGGGCCGCGCACCCGGCCATGCGCCGTCTCGATCTCGACGATGCCGCCGACCGAAGCCGTGACGCGCCCGGCGAGCCGCGTCGACAGCCCGACGAAATCGAGTGCGAAGGGCGTGGCGGGGCGGGCGTAGAGCTCGGCGGGCGGCGCGAACTGCTCGATCCGGCCCTTGTTCATCACGGCGATGCGGTTGGATACGGCCAGCGCCTCGTCCTGATCGTGCGTGACGAAGACCGCCGTGATGCCGCGCGCGCGCAGCAGCGTCTTGAGCTCGACCTGCATGGTTTCGCGCAGCTTGCGGTCGAGGGCCGAGAAAGGTTCGTCGAGCAGCAGCAGATCGGGCTCGACCACCAGCGCGCGCGCCACCGCCACGCGCTGCTGCTGCCCGCCCGACAGCGCCGAGACCCGCCGCCTCGCGAAATCGGACATGCGCACGAGACTCAGCGCCTCGGCCACCCTCGGCCCGATCTCCGCGGCTCGCCGCCCGCGCGCCTTGAGCCCGAAGGCCACGTTCTCGGCCACGTCGAGATGCGGAAACAGGGCGTAGTTCTGGAACACCACCGAGACGTTGCGCCGGTGCGCGGGCGTGCGGGTCACGTCGCGCGCGCCGATGGCGACGGCGCCCTCGTCCGCCTCGACCAGCCCCGCGATCAGGCGCAGGAGCGTGGTCTTGCCGCAACCCGAAGGCCCGAGCAGCGACACCAGCTCCCCCCGCGCCACCGCGAAGTCGAGCCGGTCGATCACGCGCGCCCCGCGATAGCTTTTCGAGACCGCCGCGACGTCGAGATATCGGGCGTCGCCCACCGCCTCGGGAAGAGGCGGCGGCGACGCCACGGGTCGCGCCGCCAGCGCCATCAGGCCGCCATCAGCTTGTCGAAGCGGTCGATCCATGCGGCGCGGTTGGCCGACACGAAAGCCCAGTCGGGCGAGAACACGGAAATCCCCTCGGGCAGCGCGACGCTCGCCTTCGCTTCGGTGTTGGCGGGCAGCGAGGAGGCGAATTCGGCGAGCCGGGTCTGCAAATCCGCGCTCAGCATCTCGTTCATGTAGGCGTCGGCGAGCTCGGGGTTGGGGCCGCCCTTCACCAGCGTGATCCCCGAGGGCATGGCGAAGATGCCCTCCTGCGGGGCGGCGAGGTCGACCGGCGCGCCCTCGACCTTGCGCGGCAGCGCATAGGACGAGAAGCTGCCCGACAGCATCGAAATCTCGCCCTGCTCGAGCAGGTTGAACGCCTGGCTCATCACCGAATAGGTGGTCAGCAGGTTCGGCTTGAGGGCGGCGAGCTTCTCGAAGGCCGCGTCGGTCTCGTACTGCGCCTCGGCCATCGGCTTGCCGGTGGCGAGTTGGGCGGCGGCGAAGAGCGTCCACATGCCTTCGGTGTTCTGCAGGCCGGGGATGATGACCTTGCCCGCAGCCTCCGGCGCCCAGAGCGCCTCCCAGCTCGGAACTCCGCTCATCAGGCCGGTGTTGTAGGCGATCCCGGCCCAGGGCTGGACGTAGTTGCACCACATCCCGTCCATGTGGGTCGCGCCCTCGCGCAGCTTCGCCATGTTGGGAACGATCGCGGGCGTCGCCGGGCGCAGCAGACCTTCCTCGACGGCGAGGATCATCACGGGATCGTCCATCTGCACGACCGAGAGATAGGGCGCGGCCTTGTTGGCGCGCATCTTCTCGAGGTTCACGGTGGATTTCGTGCCTTCGAAGAGGATCGTCGCGCCGAACTTCTCCTTCATGTGCGGCAGCACGATCTGCTCCATCCAGATGGTGTGGCTGCCGGCGC
Organism: Rubrimonas sp.; assembly: GCF_036788415.1. Taxonomy (NCBI): domain Bacteria; kingdom Pseudomonadati; phylum Pseudomonadota; class Alphaproteobacteria; order Rhodobacterales; family Paracoccaceae; genus Rubrimonas; species Rubrimonas sp. The sequence continues at coordinate 32,438 of NZ_DAIQNN010000021.1, forward strand.
ATCCCACGACGATTTCGTTGGTCTGCGCGCGCAGGATCGCGGGCGCGGCGAGAGCGCCGGCGGTGGCGAGGGCGGTTGTGCGGAGGAAGGCGCGGCGGGTGGGCCCGCGCGGGGCGAGGCGGTCGATCATGGTCGGCTCCCTGTCGGCGCGCGACGGATCGCGCGAATGGAATTCCATTTTCAGCCAGAGTCGGCGCGCGGCGATCCTTTCGCAAGGGTTAATCTCCCAGATCGACGGCATGACCTGAAAGGCGCCCGAGCGTTGGGCGCGAACGGAGGCCAGCTGCTCAAAGATCGGGCGTTGTCGCAGACGCAAGGGGAGGGGGTGGACGGCTCAGCCGGTCGTCGCGCAGGCGTCGCCGCCGGCCAGCGCTTCGGCGACCGAATGCCCGGTGGCGGCGAGATGCGCCCGCCAGACCGCATGGGCGGCGGCGGCGTCGCGGGCGCGGAAGGCGCGCATCAGGGCCTCGTGCTCGGCGACCGCCTGCCGCCAGCGCGCGGCGTTCATGATCGCCATGTAGCGCCCCCTGCGCGCCAGCAGCATCAGCCGCCGCCGGCTCTCGGCGAGGACCGGGTTGCCGCAGCCCTCCACGATCAGATCGTGGATCGCGCTGTTGACGTCGAAATAGTCGTCGAGGCGCGCGGCGTCGTACTCGGCCAGCATTTGCGCGTGCAAGACCTCGAAGCGCGCGAGCAGATCGGCGTCGAGGTTGCGCGCCATCCGTTCCGCAGCGGCGGCTTCGAGCGCGCCGATGGCGTCGAACAGGTCGATCGCAGCGCGTCCGTCATAGGCGGTGACGCGGGCGCCGCGATTGCGCGAAATCTCCACCAGCCCGTCCTGCCGGAGAAGTTTCAGCGCCTCGCGCATCGGCGTTCGGGACACGTCGAGTTCGGCGCAGAGCCGCCGCTCGACGATGCGCTGGCCCGGCGCCAGGGCTCCGCGCACCACCATGTCGCGCAGCTGGTCGGCCACCTTCTCGGCCAGCGCGACATGCCCTGGCGGCGACTCCTGCGCGAAGTCCGCCGCAGCGCGCGTCATGGGCGCTCCGCCGGGGCGAAGGCCGGCAGACCCATTCGGGCGCGCCAGTGCCGGGCGATGTCGCAGCGGCGCGCGAACCAGACGTCCGGCGTCGCGCGCATCCGCTCCAGCAGCGCCTCCAATCCGCCGATCCGCCCCGGCCGGCCGATGATGCGCAGATGCAGCCCGACCGACATCATCTTCGGCGCGGTTTCGCCCTCGGCCATGAGCCGCGCGAAAGCGTCGCCGCAATAGCGCGCGAAATCGGCGCCGAAGACGAAGCCGCCCTGTTTCGTGAAGCGCATGTCGTTGGTGTCGAAGGCGTAGGGCAGCACCACATGCGGGCGCCCCGCGACCTCCACAAGATAGGGCAGATCGTCGTTATAGGCGTCGCTGTCGTAGAGAAATCCGCCTTCTTCGACGAGGAGGCGACGGGTGTTCGCCGACGCCGACGATCGGGTGTGCCATCCGACAGGGCGAGAGCCCGCCGCCGCTGCGATGGCCGACACCGCGCGCGCGATCACGGCGCGCTCCTGCGCTTCGTCCATATTGGCGTGGCGCTCCCACAGCCAGGAATGCGCGCTGATCTCGTGGCCGCGAGCGAGGATGTCGCGCGCCATCCAGGGCGACCGTTCGAGCGCGCGGGCCGATGCGCTGAAGGTCGCCTTGACGCCGAAGCGGTCGAGCGTCTCGGCGATGCGCCAGTAGCCGGCGCGCGCGCCGTACTCGAAATGGCTCTCCATGCACAGATCGGGCGCGCCGACCACTTCCTCGACCACTTCGTGCACGGTCTCGTTGCACGGGTCGCCATCGCCGATGCTGAGCTCCGCGCCTTCCTCGACATTGACGACGACCGAGACGGCGAGGCGCGCGCCGCAAGGCCAGTTCGGGTCGAAGGGCCGTCCCCCGCGCCCGAAAAAATCGCGGCGGTCGGGCCGGGGGAGAGGGGAGGCGGTATCGCCGCTCGGGTCGAACGCCATGCGCTGCTCTTCGCTTCGCGTCGATCCGGGGCCGGGCGCCGCGCCGGCGACGCGCAGCCGGCCCGGCGTCAGACTGGGCCGGGCCGGATGCGGCGGTCAATCCCGCTCGGCATTCTCCGCTGCGGCCTCCTCGAGCGAGGGATCGACGGCCGTCCCGCGCGAGCGCCTCTCGGGCGCCGAGATGCGGGCGGGCGCTTTCGGCGCGGCGTCGGCCTGACGGATGTGGATGTCGGTCTGGGGGAAGGGGATCGAGATGCCGGCGGCGTCGAACGCCTCCTTCACCTGGCGCGTCAGGTCCCAGTACACCGTCCAGTAGTCGCCGCTGCGCGTCCATGGCCGCACGATGAAGTCGACGGAGCTCGCGCCGAGAGCCGCCACCCGGATCACCGGCGCGGGGTCCTTCAACACCAGCGGATGCGCGCCGACGACCTGCTCCAGCACGCGCTGCGCCTCCTCGATGCTGTCGTCGTAGCCGATCCCGAACGTCAGATCGACGCGGCGGGTCGGGCTGGTCGTTACGTTGGTGATGGTGTTGCCCCACACCGCCTTGTTGGGGATGACGATCACCTGATTGTCCGGCGTGACGACGGTCGTCGCGACGATGCTCACCGCCTTCACCGTGCCCGCGGTTCCGGCGATGTCGACGAAATCGCCTTCGTCGAAGGGGCGGTTGATCATGATCATCAGCCCCGATGCGAGGTTGCCCAGCGTGTCCTGAAAGGCGAAGGCCATGATGAAGGACGCGCCGCCGATCAGCGCGAAGACCGGCGAGATGTCGATCCCGAGCCCCGCCAGCACGATCAGCAGCCCGAAGGCCATCACGAGCCAGTAGACCAGCATGGCGAGGAAGGCCTGCAGCAGCTTCGACAGGTTCGGCACCCGACCGAAGCCCCGGCGGGCCACCCGCCGCACCACCCGCGCCACGATCAGCAGCCCCAGCAGCGAGGCGACGATCACGCCGGTCTGGATGGCGAGCCTTATCCCGCCTTCCTCCGACATCGCCCAGGCCAGCGCCTGCTTGGCGAGCGTTTCGGCGTCGGCGGTGCGGGTTTCCTCCACCACGATGGAGTTGCGATAGGCGCGGAACTGGGCGATCGCCGCCGCGTCGCCGCCCTTCTTCTCCCAGCTGTCCACGACCGTGCCGTAGAGGCGGAACAGATGGTCGCGCTCCTGCGTGCGGTCGATCAGGCGCTCGCGGATGCGGTCGGCGGCTTCGGCCTCTTCGGTGCGCAGCAGCGCGACCTGCGCGTCCGCGACGCGCTGCGTCGCGCTCTTGACGATGTCGAGCCAGGCGGCGGCGGCTTCCGCCAGCTCCGGCTCGGTCAGGGGAACGAGGCGGAAGGTCAGTTCTTCGGGCGGGATCGCCGGGTCGGTCACTTCGGACGGAAGCGTCGAGGCGGGCGCTTCAGCGGCGGCGGGCGCGTCCTGCGCGGCTTCCTGCGCGGGCGCGACGAGGGCGAGCGCCGCCCAGAGCATGGCCGCGATCGCGAGCCTCAAAATCTGCATGCGAACCTCCGAAATCCGGTCGGGGGTTCCTTAACGCGATGCGGCGGCGCTCGCAAAGAACGCCGCCGCAAAATTCTTCCGACCGATCAGAGCGACGCGACGACCGCCGTGCGCAGCGCACCGTAGCCGTTGAAGCGCGTGGCCGTCACCGAGCCGTAAGCGCCCATTGCGTCGAAGACGAGCCAGTCGCCTTCGGCCAGCGCCGCCGGAACGTCGGGCTGGCCCGGCAGACGGTCGAGCGAATCGCAGGTCGGGCCGAACAGGACGGCGGGGCGGGTCGGGCCGTCATGCGCGGTTCCGTCGGCCTTCAGCGCGCGGAAGGAATGCGTCTGACCGAGCACCGGGAACTCGTCGAGACCGCCATAGATGCCGTCGTTCAGGAACACTGCCCCGTCCTCGCGCACCAGCTTGACCTTGGCCGCGAGCGCCATGCTGTCGGCCACCATCCCGCGCCCGGGTTCGCAGACGAGCGCCGGCGCGTCGTCGCCGAACGCCTCGCGCGTCGCCCCTTCGATCGCCGCGAAGAAGCCCTCGAGGTCGAAATGGTCGCCATAGAGCGCCGCGGGGAAGCCGCCGCCCACGTTCAGACGCGCGATCCGCACGCCCGCCATCTCCGCGATCTCGGCGGCGCGGCGGATGTAGGACACCCAGGCGAAGGACGTCTCGCACTGCGTGCCGGGGTGGAAGGTCAGGCTCGGGGTCATGCCGAGCGCCGCGGCCTCGGCCAGCAGCGCCGCCGCCTTCTCCGGGTCGGCGCCGAACTTCGAGCCGAAATCATAGGCCGCGCCCGCCACCGGCAGCCGGAAGCGCACCGACGCCTCGATCTGCAGCCCCTGCGTCATCTCCGCGAGCTTGGCGAGTTCCACATGGCTGTCGAACGAGAAGGTCCGCACCCCATGCGCCAGCGCGAAGGCGATCTCGTCGCGCGCCTTGGCGGGGTTGTGGTAGTGCATCGCCGCATCCGGGGCGAGGCGATGGATGAGGGCGATCTCGTCGGGGGAGGCCACGTCGAAGCCGCGCACACCCGCCGCGATCAGCGACAGGAGCACCGCCGGCTCGCTGTTGGCCTTGACCGCGTAAGTGGTCAGACCCGGGAAGCCCGCGAGAAACCGTCTGGCCGTCCGCTCGAGCGCGGAGGGCGCGAAGAACAGCACCGGCGCGTCGGGGCGCTCGGCGGCGAGATAGGCTTCTGGGGTCCGCCAGATCGGCGCGGTCGTGCTCATCCGTGGGGTCTTCCTCTCGGCAAGGGGCGCCATCTCGCTGACGGCCCTCAGGGTATAACAGTTCAGATTGTCGGAGTTGACCAGCCGGATTTGCGAATCGCCGTGGAAATCTCGGCGGAACGCCGTTAATCTGACGATATGACGAAAGCAGACCTCGACGACACCGACCATGCGCTGATCCGGCTCCTGCGCCGCGACGCCCGCACGCCCACCGCCGAGCTCGCCCGTCGCCTCGGCGTCTCCCGCACCACCGCGCAGGCGCGCATCGAGCGGCTGGAGCGGCAGGGGGTGATCGGCGGCTACACCATCCTGACCGGCGACGCTTACGACCCCGGCGTGATCCGCGCCACGGTTCTGATTCAGGTCGAACCGCGGATGACCGCCGCCACCGTCGCCGCCCTGCGCAAGATGCGCGAAGTGGAGGGGCTGTTCACCACGGCGGGGCGCTTCGACATGGCGATCCAGCTCGCCTCCGCCGGCACGCCGCAGCTCGACGCAGCGCTGGACCGGATCGGCGAGATGGAGGGCGTGCGGGGGATGGAGAGCCTGATCCACCTCACCGCGAAGATCGACAAGCGGCGCTGAACGGGGGAGGTTGACGCTCCGTCAGTTCAGCCAGCGCTTGCGGCGGCGGTAGCTGCGCACGTCGCGAAAACTCTTGCGGCCCTCGGCGGCCATGCCGAGGTAGAATTCCCGCACGTCCGGGTTCTGGCGCAGCGCGTCGGCCGGACCGTCCATCACGATCCGCCCCGATTCCAGAATGTAGCCGTGATGGGCGTAGCGCAGCGCGACGTTGGTGTTCTGCTCGGCGAGGAGGAAGCTCACCCCCTGCTCCTCGTTGAGACGCTTCACGATCTCGAAGATCTGCTCCACCAGCTGCGGCGCCAGCCCCATCGAGGGCTCGTCGAGCAGGATCGTCTCCGGGCGGCTCATCAGCGCGCGCCCGATCGCCACCATCTGCTGCTCGCCGCCCGAGGTGTAGCCCGCCTGGCTGCGCCGCCGCTCCTTCAGCCGCGGGAAATAGGCGTAGACCATCTCCAGATCATGGGCGACCGCCTCGCGCCCGTCGCGCCGGGTGAAGGCGCCGGTGAGGAGGTTCTCCTCCACCGTCAGATGCCCGAAGCAGTGCCGCCCCTCCATCACCTGGATGACGCCGCGGCGCACCAGATCGGCGGGGGCGGCGCCGGTGATCGGGTCGCCGCGATAGAGGATCGAGCCCTTGGTGACTTCCCCGCGCTCTGATTTCAGCAGGTTCGAGATCGCCTTGAGCGTGGTGGACTTGCCCGCCCCGTTGCCGCCGAGCAGCGCCACGATCCCGCCCTTGGGCAGGCTGAGCGAGACGCCCTTCAGCACCAGCGCGACGTGGTTGTAGATCACTTCGATGTTGTTGACGGCGAGCAGCGTCTCCATGCCCGCCAGTTCGGCCTCGTCGCGCATCGCCCGTCCTCTCCCGGTCGAAGACCGCGCCGCCGGTCGGGCGGCGCGGCGAGGCCCGTCAGTCGCAGGTCCGCGGCGTGATGCCCGCTTCCTGCGCGAAGGCCGTCGAATCCGCCTCGATCAGCGGGCCGATGATCTCGCGGTCGGGCGCGATGAAGTCGGTGATCAGGACGAACTTTTTCTCGGTCGCGTCCCATTGCTGGATCATGCCGACGCCGGGGCCCCCGTGATCGGCGCAGCTGACCGAGAAGGGCGCCGCGAAGCCCGGCAGGCCGATTTCCGAAAGGCGCGCCTCGGTGATCTCGAGCGCCTCCATCCCGTCGCGCATCATCACGGGCGTGATCTTGGAGACGCCATGGATTTCCTGCGCCTTGCGCGCGGCTTCCGCCGCGAACATCGCCGCCATCATGCCGCGGTTGTAGAGCACTGTGCCGAGATTGGATGCGTCGCCCGCCGCCTTGCCCGCGTCGAGCACGTATTTGCGCAAGTCCGCATAGATCGGGTAGCCGTCGCCCACGCCGTGCATGGTGACCGCCTTGTAGCCATGCGCGCCCTCGCCGGCGGGCGCCACGTCGTTCTCCGAGGCCGACCACCAGACGCCGATGAAGCGGTCCATCGGGAAGCGGATCGAGACCGCCTCCTGAATCGCGACCTGGTTCATCACGCCCCATCCCCACATCGTCACGAAATCGGGCCGATCACGGCGGATCTGGAGCCACGTCGCCTTCTGCTCCTGACCGGGATGGTCGACCGGCAGCAGCATCAGCTCGAAGCCGTGCTTCTTCGACAGCTCCTCCAGCGTGCGGATCGGCTCCTTGCCATAGGCCGAGTTGTGATAGACGAGCGCGATCTTCTTGCCTTCGAGGCTCCCGCCCTCGACGTCGAGCATGTGCTTCACGATCACCGAAGCCGCATCCCAGTAATTCCCCGGGTAGTTGAACACCCAGGGGAACACCGTTCCGTTCGCAGCCGAAGTCCGGCCATAGCCCATGGTGTGAAGCGGGATCTGGTCGTTGGTGACTTTGGGGATCAGCTGGTAGGTGATGCCGGTCGAGAGCGGCTGATAGACCAGCACGCCGCGCCCCTTGGTGCTCTCGTAGCACTCCACCCCTTGCTCGGTGTTGTAGGCGGTCTCGCAGGTGAGATACTCGATCGGCTCGCCGCCGATGCCGCCGTCGCGCGCCTGAAGAAGTGTGAAATAGTCGGCGTAGCCGTCGGCGAAGGGCACGCCGCCGGGCGCATAGGGCCCGGTGCGGTAGTCGAGCCCGGCGAAGACGAGCTGCGCGCTCGCAGCCGAGGCCATGCCGAGAAATGCGGCGGTCGCCAGAAGGGTCTTTCTCATCGGTCGTCTCTCCCTGTAGGTCGGCGCGCCCGTTGCGGCGGGCGTCGGTTCGGCGGAATTCAGTAGGGGAAGGGCCAGGTGCGCAGCCGCTCCTTCGTGGTCGCCCAGAGCCGCGCAAGGCCGTGTGGCTCGACGATCAGGAACAGGATGATCAGCGCGCCCAGCGAGGTGATCTCGACATATTTCGCGAAGGCCGTGCCGAGCAGGAACAAATCCACCAGCACGGTCTTGAGCAGGATCGGCAGCAGCACGATGAAGGCCGCGCCGAGAAAGCTCCCCAGCATCGAGCCGAGGCCCCCGATGATGATCATGAACAGCACTTCGAAGGAGACGTTGATCCCGAACGCCTCCGTCGGCTCCGCCGCCCCGAACCACACCGCGAAATAGAGAGCGCCGGCCAGCCCGACGAAGAAGCTCGACACGCCGAAAGCCGAGAGCTTGGCGCGCAGAGGGTCGACGCCGATGATCTCGGCGGCGATGTCCATGTCGCGGATCGCCATCCAGCTCCGCCCGATCCGCCCGCGCACGAGGTTCTTCGCCACAAAGCCGAAGATCACGACGAAGGACAGCGCGAAGAGATAGGTCGCCCAGGGTTCCGCCCCCGCCCCGGTCACCTGCACGCCGAAGGCGGTGCGCTCGGGCGCGGTGATCTGGCCGGTGGCCGAATAGTTGTAGAACCACGGCACCTTGTTGAAGAGCCACACAAGGAAGAACTGCGCGGCGAGCGTCGCCACGGCCAGATAGAACCCCTTGATCCGCAAGCTCGGCAGCCCGAAGGCGATCCCCACCGCCGCCGTCATCGCGCCCGAGGCCAGCACCACCAGCGTCATGTCGAGCCCGGGGAAACCCGTCATCAGCTTGTAGGCGGTGTAGGCCCCCACCGCCATGAAGCCCCCTGTCCCTAGGCTGAGCTGCCCGCAATAGCCGGTGAGCAGGTTCAGCCCGATGGCGGCGAGGCTGTAGACGAGAAAGGGGAGAAGGATCGATTTCTCCCAGTAGCTGTCGATGAAGACCGGCACGACGAGGAACGCGACCGCCATCAGCGCCCAGAACGCGTAGCGATCCTGCGCGATGGGAAATATCTGCTGGTCGGCGGCGTAGCTCGTCTTGAAGTCGCCGGTCTCGCGATAGATCACCGAAGCGCTCCGAACGGCTTCGGCGTTTCATGGGCGACCCGACGCGGCGCCGACGCCTCGATCCGCGCGCGCCGCAGCGCCCGCAGGCCCTCCCGCATGGCCACCAACAGGCCGAACGCCACCAAAGCGAGCAAAGCGAGCTTGATCGTCATGGCTAGACCCTCTCGATGATCTTGTCGCCGAACAGGCCTTGCGGCCTGACCAGAAGAAACGCGAGCGCAAGCACATAGGCGAACCAGTTCTCGATCGCGGTGAACCAGCTCGCCTGAAGGCCGAACAGGGCGTTCATGGTCGATCCCAGATAGATCTCGGCCCATTTCTCGCCGACGCCGATGATCAGCCCGCCGAGAATGGCGCCGGGGATGGACGTGAACCCTCCCAGAATGAGCACCGGCAGCGCCTTGAGCGCAATCAAACTTAACGAAAATTGAACGCCCGACTTTGCGCCCCACATCACCCCCGCCACCAGCGCGACCGCCCCCGCGATGGACCACACGATCACCCAGATCATGCGCAGCGAGATGCCCACCGACAGCGCCGCCTGATGGTCGTCGGCCACCGCCCGCAGCGCCCGCCCGATCCGCGTGTATTGCGAGAAGGCCATCAGCGCGAGCACCAGCGCCCCCGCCACGACCGCCGCAGCGATCTCGAGCTTCTCCACGTAGAGGTCGAAGCGGTCGAGGAAGAAATCCGACGCACCGCTCGGAAGGCCCACGTCGATGGGTCGCACCTGCGAGCCCCAGACGATGTCGCCCACCCCTTCCAGCACATAAGCGAGCCCGATGGTCGCCATGAACAGGATGATCGGCTCCTGATTGACCAGATGGCGCAGCACCAGCCCCTCGATGGCGAAGGCGACGCCGATCATAACCAGCAGCGTCAGCGGGATCGCGGCCAAGGGCGGCAGCCCGAACTCCATCATGAAGCCCGCGCAGAACATGCCTGCGAAGAGCGCCATAACCCCTTGCGCAAAATTGAATATCCCCGAGGACTTGAAGATCAGCACGAAGCCGAGCGCGACGAGCGCATACATCACCCCTGCAAGCAGCCCCGAAATCGTGACTTCCATAAAGAACAGCCGGTCGCGCGCGTCGATGCTCGCGAGCCACACGAGCCCATAGGCGAGAAAGGCGAGCAGCAGCGCGAGCCCTATCCCTTCGGGCGTGGCGGCGCGGCGGGCGAGCGCGCTCATCGGACCGCCTCAGTCATGCGCCACTCCCAGATAGGCGTCGATCACGTCCTGGTTGGCGCGCACCTCCGCGGGCGTCCCGTCGCCGATCTTGCGCCCGTAATCGAGCACGACCACCCGGTCGGAGATGTCCATCACCACCCCCATGTCGTGCTCGATCAGCGCGATGGTCGTGCCGAACTCCTCGTTCACGTCGAGGATGAAGCGGCTCATGTCCTCCTTCTCCTCAACGTTCATCCCCGCCATCGGCTCGTCGAGCAGCAGGAGTTTCGGCTCGGCGGCCAGCGCGCGGCCCAACTCCACCCTCTTCTGCAACCCGTAGGGCAGCGCGCCGACCGGCTTCTTGCGGATGTGCTGGATCTCGAGGAAGTCGATGATCTTCTCGACCTGCTCGCGGTGGCGGATCTCCTCGGCCTCCGCCGGGCCTTTCCAGATCGCCTGCCAGCCCATATGCGCGCGCATCATCGTCAGACGCCCGGTCATGATGTTGTCGAGCGTGCTCATCCCCTTGAACAGCGCGATGTTCTGGAAGGTGCGCGCGACGCCCTGCCGGGCGATCTGGTGCGGGCGCATCCGCGGGCGACGCGCGCCGCGGAACCACACCTCGCCCTCCTGCGGGTGGTAGAAGCCGTTGATGACGTTGAGCATCGACGACTTGCCCGCGCCGTTCGGCCCGATGATCGCGCGGATTTCTCCTTCGCGGATGTCGAAGCTGATGTCCTTGAGCGCGGTCACGCCCCCGAAGCGCAGCGTGATGTTGCGCACCTCCATGACAACGTCCCCGATGCGGCGGGGCTGGAGGCCGTGGCGCTCCTCGACCGCCGCATAGGTCGCGTCGTCCGGCGCGGCCTCGGCGACATATGCGAGCGGGCGGTTCACGCGGCGCGCTCCGTCGCGGCGATGGGCTGGACGGCGGCGTCCCTGATCTCGAGCGTCGCCGCCACCACCCCCTTTCGCCCGTCCTCATAGGTGACTTCGGTCTCGGCGCGGACGCTGGCCGAGCCGTCGTAAAGCGCCTCGATCAGCGGCGCGTAGCGCTCGGCGATGATGCGGCGGCGCACCTTGCGGGTGCGGGTCAGCTCGCCGTCGTCGGCGTCCAACTCCTTGTGCAGCACCAGGAAGCGGCGGATCTGGCAACCCGCGAGCATCGGGTCTTCGGCCAGGCTGCGGTTGACCGCCTCCACATGGCTCTGCATCCGCGCATAGACCTGCGGATGCCCCGCCAGCTCCTGATAGGAGGCGTAGGCGATGTTCTCGCGCTCCGCCCAGGCGCCGACGGCGGCGAGGTCGATGTTGAGGAACACCGCGCAACAGGGCCGCTCATGCCCGAAGGCGACCGCCTCCAGAATGTCGGGGAAGAACTTCAGCTTGTTCTCGACGTATTTCGGCGCGAACAGCGCGCCGTCCTGAAGCCGCCCCACATCCTTGGCGCGGTCGATGATTCGCAGATGCCCGGTTCCCTCCTCGAAGAAGCCGGCGTCGCCGGTGGCTACCCAGCCTTCGGGGTCCTTCGTCTCGGCGGTGGCTTGCGGGTTCTTGTAGTATTCGACGAACACGCCCGGCGAGCGGTAATAGACTTCGCCGTTCGCCCCGATCCGCACCTCCACCCCCGGCGAGGGCACGCCCACCGTGTCGGCGCGCACTTGCCCGTCGGGCTGCTGGGTGATGAACACGCTCGCCTCGGTCTGGCCGTAGAGCTGCT
>NZ_DAIQNN010000022.1:0-11223 GCF_036788415.1 Rubrimonas sp.
CCGCGACCGGGTCGACGTTGCGGCTCTGATCCTCGTAAGCGCGCCAGTCCGCGCGCGACAGCGCCGGCTCGAAGCCTTCGGCGTAGAGGTCGATCAGCCGCGTCTCGTGCCCCGCCGCCTGCAACGCCGTAACCGCCTCACTGCATAGGAAGGCGTTGAAGCTCTCGGGGTCGGGGTGGGAGTGGATCACCAGCACGCGCATCACAGCCAGTCCATTTCGCGCGCCACGCGGTCGAGGAACGCTGAGCGCCGCTCCTTCGTGGCCGTGTTCATGCCGTAGAGCGCTAGATACCGCACGCCCGAGCGCCGTTCCAGCAAACCGCCGAGGATGCGCGAGACCACGCGGCGCGGCGGGTCGCCGACGAGCCACGCCATCAGCCGCGTCGCGCCGTAGCTGTGCACCGCGACGAGGCGCTTCAGCCGCAGCGTCGGGCGGATGCGGCCTTCCTCCAGGGCGAAGGTGACGCCGGGCAGGAACACGCGGTCGAGATAGCCCTTCAGGATCGCGGGATGGCCGAAATTCCAGATCGGCGAGACGAGCACCAGCGCCTCGGCCCGCTCGAGCCGCGCGACATGGGGCGCGACGGCGGCGCGGTTGGCCGAGAGGTCGTGATAGGCCAGCCGCTCGGCGCGCGAGAGCACCGGGTCGAAGCCCTCGGCGTAGAGGTCGCAATCGTCCACCTCGTGCCCCGCCGCCCGCAGCCGCTCGACCACCACGCCATGAAGCGCGGCGGCGAAGCTCGTCTCGACGGGATGGGCGTAGAGGACCAGAACGCGCATCCGCGCGACCTTTCGGACAAGCGGGGGCAGTGGGTTACTGGGCGGCGTTCAGACCCGGAAACAGGTAGATGCGGTCGGAGGCGAAGTCGTAGTCCGGATCGTCCCAGGCGATCATCTTGCCGGGGTTGAGGAGTCCGTCCGGATCGGTCTCGCGCTTGAAGGCGAGCTGGGCGGGGTCGGTCTGCTTCATGCCGCCCTCCTCCAGCGTGTAGCGGTGCGGGTTGAAGATCGGACAGCCTTCCGCCTCGTGGATGCGGATGATCTCGTCGAGCCGCGCTTCGGTGGTGTAGCGCACCATCGGCAGGCCGGCCCCGCGCACGCGCCCGTCCATGCGCACCCATTCGACATGGCCCGGGACTTCGTCGCCGAAGATCGCGGCCATCTTCACGACGCGTTCCACCGTGTCGGGGGCGCGATAGAGCACTTGAAGATAGGTGATCGCCGGGTCCATGCGCAGCGCGCGCAGGGTCGTGTGGTTCCAGGCGAGCTCATAGGCGGGCGGCAGCCCGGCCGCGCCGTCGCGGTCGGAACGGAACAGCACTGCCGCGCGCCGGTCGCGCGCGGTGACGGTCAGCAGCGGCTCGAGGCTGTGGGGGCCGACCATGATGATCGCAACATGCTTCTCGCGCGCGATGAAGCGGCGGTGGCGCAGGAAATAGTCGTGCGGGGCTGGGGCCTGCACAGTCGCCAGCTCCTTGAGGTGCAGCCCGTCGCGATGGGCGATGTCCTCGGCGTAGCGGTTGCAGGCGGCCCACTCGTCGAAGCCCACGATCACGTCGACCCAGTCATAGGCCGCGGTCAGCGGGACTTCGACTTCGGTGATGATCCCGTTGACGCCATAGGCGTGGATCGCCTTGTGCATGTCGTCGCCGCGCAACTCCAGCACGCGCGGACGGGCCTCGCAGGTCACGAGCCGCAGGCCCAGCACGTTGCCGTCGTCGCGCAAGCCGCCCCAGCGGATCGAGCCGACCCCGCCCGAGCCGCCGGCGATGAAGCCCCCGATCGAGGCCGTCTGCGCCGTCGAGGGGTGCATCCGCAGTTCCTGTCCGGCGGCGGCGCGCGCCTTGCGGTCGATCTCGGCGATGATGGCGCCGCCCCCTGCGCGGATGCGCCCCGGCCCGATCTCGGCGATCTTGTCCAGGCCCTTGAGGTGCAGGACCATTCCTCCCGAGAGCGGCATCGCCTGCCCGTAATTGCCCGTTCCGGCGCCGCGCGGGGTGACCGGCACGCCATGCGCATGGGCGGCGGCGAGCGCCTCGATCACTTCCGCCTCGTTGCGCGGGGTCACGACGAAATCCGCCGTCACATGGTCGAGCCGCTCCTTCAGGACGGGCGAGTACCAGAAGAAATCCCGGCTCTTCTGGCGGACGGTGGCGGGGTTGTCGTCGAGGTCGAGATGGGCGAGGGCGGCTTTGCAGCCGGCGAGGTCGGCGGTCATGCGGGCTCCGGCAGGCGGTCGAACAGGGCGTCGAGATCGGCGTAGTCGGGGGGGCCAGCATCGAGCGGGCGGCCCTCCCGCAGCACCAGCCTGTCGCCATGGGGCCGCGAGAGCAACTCCCCCCAGCGCCGCGCGGGGAAGATGACGAGATCGGCGGGCGCTCCCTCGGCGATCACTCCGGCCGCAAGCCCCATCGCCTCTGCGGGCCGCCGGGCGAAGGCGGCGGGCCAGGCGCCGAAAGGGTGGTCGAGATGGGCGGTGCGGGTCGCCTCGCGCATCACCTCCAGCATGTCGAGATCGCCATAGGCGTAGAACGGGTCGCGCGTGTTGTCCGAGGCGAAAGAGACCCGCACGCCGCGCACCGCCAGCTCATGCACGAGCGTCACGCCCCGCCAGCGCGGGGTGCGGCCGGCATTGCGGTCCTGCAGATACATGTTGCACATCGGCAGCGACACGACGTCGAGCCGGGCGCGCGCGACGAGGTCCATCGTGCGGTCGGCCTCGGCTTCGGGCTGGTTGGCGAGCGAACAGCAATGCCCGCACAGCGCGCGACCCTCGAAGCCGGTGCGCAAGGCGGCTTCGGCGATGGCGCGCAGCGTGTTGGAGGCGGTGTCGGCGGTCTCGTCCACGTGGAAATCGACGTCGAAGCCATGCCGATTGGCGATGGCGAAAAAAGCGTCGAGGCGGGCGGGCAGGTCGGGCATGGGGAAAGTCACGCAGCCGAGCACGCCGCCCGAGGCTGCGACCTCCGCGACGATGGCGTCGAATTCCGGCGTGAGGAGCTGGTCGGCTGTGGTCAGCGCCGCGGCCTGCAGCGCGATCCGCCCGCGCCATTCCGCACGCATCTCGCGGAACACGCCCCAGCTGATCGCCGTCTGCTTGCCCCGACTGTCGAGATGGGTGCGGATCGCGACAGTTCCGTGCGCGTAGGCGCAGCGCAGGGCGAAGTCCATCCGCGCGGCCACGTCCGCGGCGCGCCAGCGCGCTTCGCGGTCGGCCTGCACCGCGGCGAGCGCGCCGTCGAATGTGCCGTCCGGATTGCCCTGGCGTGGCCAGATGTGGCCCTTGTCGAGATGCGTGTGGCAATCGACGAAACCGGGAAGCACGACGGCGCCGGCCAGATCGACCGTCGGCGCCTCGGCGGGGCCGGCGAAGCCGATGCGGCCCCGGTCGATCCACAGATCGGCGGTGAGGAAGCCTTCCGGGTCCGGCGCGCCCGCCAGATCGGTCGAGGCTGCGGGAATGCGCGCGCGCGCCAGCCGATACGGCCCGTCGGGAATGGTCCAGCGGGGGGTCATGTCTCGCGCCTCACTGCGCTTTCGTGCCAGCGCCGCAGCGCCAGATGGTTGATCAGCGTGGTCGCGCCGAAGATCGCCACCCCTGCCAGGGCGATCAGCAGAAGGGCCGCGAACATGCGCGGGATGTTGAGCCGATAGGACGCCTCGAGGATGCGGAAGGCGAGCCCGCCCCCCGTGCCGGTCGTCCCGGCCACATATTCGGCCACAATGGCGCCGATCAGCGACAGCCCGCCCGCGATGCGCAGCCCGCCGAGGAAATAGGGCAGGGCGGAAGGGAACTGCAGATAACGCAGCTTCTGCCATTTCGTGGCGCCGTAGATGGCGAAGAGGTCGCGCAGATTGTGGTCGGCCGAGTTCAGCCCGAGCGTCGTGTTCGACAGGATCGGGAAGAACGCCACTATCCAGGCGCAGATCAGCAGCCCCACAAGCGGGCTTTCGACATAGATGAAGATCAGCGGCGCGATGGCGACGATGGGCGTGACTTGCAGGATCACGGCATAGGGGAAGAAGCTCATCTCCACCCAGCGCGACAGCGAGAACAGCGTCGCGAGCCCGACGCCCACCACCACCGCCGTCGCGAGCGCCAGAAAGGTGATCTTGAGCGTGACGAGCAGCGCCGCCGACAGCAGCCCCCAATCCTCGACGAGCTGGGAGGCGACGCGCCCCGGACCGGGGAGGATGTAGTGCGGAATCTCGTTGGCCCGCACCACCCAGTCCCAGCCGAGGATCGACAGCCCCACCACGATCGCCGGCAACACCCATGCGCCGATGCGCTCCAGCCGGCGGCGGCGCATCCGCGCGCGCTCCGCCAGATCGACCGCAGGGGCCTCGATCGCCGTCATGCATGCGCCTCCATCGCCGCCCTGAGCGCGTCCGAGACGCGCCGGCACTGCTCGGCGTATTGCGCCGAGGTGCGGAATTCCGCGCTGCGCCGATCCGGAGCCTCGACCTCGATCTCGGAGACGACCCTACCGGGACGCGCCGCCATCACCATCACCCGGTTCGACAGAAACACGCTCTCGAACACCGAATGGGTGACGAAGACGACCGTGCAGCCGAGCTTCTCCTGCAGCGCGAGTACGTCGTCGTTGAGCTTGAAGCGGGTGATCTCGTCGAGCGCGGCGAAGGGTTCGTCCATCAGCAACAACTTGGGATGCGTCACCATGGCCCGCGCGATGGAGACGCGCATTTTCATGCCGCCCGACAGCTCGCGCGGGTAAGCCTTTTCAAAACCTGACAAACCCACCAGCTCCAGCGCTTCCAGCACGTCGCGCTCGGCGGCCTTGCGGCTGACGCCCCTGAGGCGCAGCGGCAGCCAGACATTCTCGAAGACGCGCGACCAAGGGGTGAGAGTGGGCTCCTGAAAGACCACGCCCAACGTCGGTTCGCCCGACCAGACGATCCGCCCGCGCGTCGGTTGCGAGAGCCCCGCGATCAGCCGCAGCGCAGTGGATTTGCCGCAGCCGGAGGGCCCGAGCAGCGATACGAACTCGCCGTCCCGCAGGCTCAGCGACATGCCGTCGAGCGCCGTCACCTCGCCGCCGAACACCTTGGCGACGCTCCGAAGCTCCAGCAGCGGCGCCGTCACGGCGGCGAGGGCGGCGTCGCGCGCCGTCACTGGCCGAGCAGCGCCTTCTTCTCCGCGAGCCCGACGCCCTTGTTGACGAAGTCCAGCGTGTAGGCCTGCGCGATGTCGAGCCCGTCCTCCAGCACCCCGGCCTCGACCATCTTGGCGTAGAAGCTCTGCATCCGCGCGTCCGTCATCGCGCCGACGCCCATCGTCTCCGCGTCGCCGCTGTCCACGATGCCGTAGTCGATCATCGTCCGGATCGCGAAATCGACCTTGTCGCGCGTCATGTCGGGATTGTCCGCCATGATCTTCGCGATGGCGGCCTCGTTGTCGCCGTAGAGGAAGTTGACCCAGCCGAGCGCCGTGCCGTCGACGAAGCACTTCACCGCGTCGGGGCGGGTCTCGAGCGTGTCGCGGGTGACCTCGATGGTGGTGGAGTAGGTGTCGAAGCCGTAATCGGCCAGCAGCCACAGGTCGGTCTTGATCCCGGCTTCCGTCTCGATCGCGTAAGGTTCCGAGGTGATGTAGCCCTGCTGGCCGGAGTTCACGTCGGCGAGGAAGGGCGCGGAGTTGAAGGTGTAGGGGCGGCGCTGGTCGTCGGTGAAGCCGAAGGCCGCTTTCATCCACTGGTAGTAACTCTGATAGCCCGCGTCGCCGATCATGAGGGTGAGGCTCTTGAGATCCTCGAATTTCGACGCCACGCCAGGATGCGTCATGATCACCTGCGGCTCCTTCTGGAAGGAGGCGGCGACGACGACCACGGGGATTCCCTCGCCCAGCGCGTTGAAGGGAAGGAGCATGTTGCCGCCCATGTAGCCGTCGAGCCTGCCCGCCAGCATCATGGCGCGGCCATTGACCTGAGGACCGCCCGGCGTGATCGAGACGTCGAGGCCGCAGGCGGCGTAAGTGCCGTCCACCATCGACTGGTAGAAGCCCCCGTGCTCGGCCTGGGCGACCCAGTTGGTGCCGAAGCGGAAGGGTTCGAGCGTCTGGGCGGCGGCGGGAAGCGCGGCGGCGAGGGCGGCCAAGGCGAGAGGAGCGGTGCGTCGCATTTCGGTCTCCGTCCGGGGCGCCCCGGTTCGGGCGCGATGCATCACCCCAAACTATGCGGCGCGCAGCGGCGCTGTCGAGCGGGGGCGCTGCGCGAACGCGCAATTTCGCGCGCGGCGCCCGCGGAACAGGCGAGGGCGCCCGATGGGCGGGCGCAGCGCCACTCAGCCGGCGAGCAGCCGCCCCACGATGTCGCCGAGATTGCGCGACAGCCCCGCAGTCGCGGCGATCCGCTCCAGTTGCGCGCGGATCAGCGCGCGACGGGCGGGGTCGTAGAGGCGGGCGGTCTCGAAGGCGCCGGCGACGCGGGCGGCGGTCTGGGGGTTGCGCGCGTCGAGCCGGATCAGCCAGTCGGCGACCAGCGCGTAGCCCGAGCCGTCGGCGGCGTGGAAGCGGCTGGGGTTGCCGGCGGCGAAGGCCCCGATCAGGCTGCGGAAGCGGTTGGGGTTCATCCAGTCGAAAGCGGGGTGGCGCGCAAGCTCGGTCACGCGGGCGGTGGCGTCTGCGACGGGCGCGGTCGCTTGGATGGCGAACCATTTGTCGAGCACCAGCGGATCAAGCTTCCAGCGCTCGTAGAAGGCGTCGAGCGCGCGGCGTGACTGCGGGGCCTCGCAATGGACTATCGCCGCCAACGCAGGGGCTTCCTCGGACATGTTGTCAGATCGCGCGAACTGGCCGGCCGCGCGGGCGATCCCTTCGTCGGTCCCGGAGGCGGCGAGATAGCCCATCGCGCGGTTGCGCAGCGCGCGTCGCCCGGCGGAGGCCGCGTCGGGGCTGAACTGGCCGGTGGCGGCGAGCGCCTCGTGCAGGCGCAGGAACAGGCCCTGATGCGCCAGCCCGATCGCCCGGCGCAGCGAGGCGACGGCGGCGTGGATCGCCTCGGGGTCGGCATGGCCGGAGCGGGCGGCCATCTCGGCGGCGAGCTCGTCCTCGCCGGGCAGGCCGAGGGCGAGGGCGCGGAAGGCGGGGTCGAGCGCCTCGTCGGCGGCGGTCGCGCCGAAGGCGGCGATCAGCGCGACGTCGGGTTCGGCGCCGCCGACCATGCGCAGCAGCGCGTCGGTCGCGTAGGCGCGGCCGGCCTCCCAGCGGTTGAAGGGGTCGCTGTCATGCGCCATCAGGAAGGCGCGGTCCGCGTCGGGGCGCGCATGGCGCAGCACGACCGGCGCGGAGAAGTCGCGCAGGATCGAGGCGACGGGACGCGCGGGCAGGCGGTCGAACACCAGCGTCGCGCTGGATTCGGTCAGCAATTCCACCCGCGTGCCCTCCGGCAGCAGATCGTCGCCATTCGGGCCGAGCAGGCCGAGCGCGACGGGAATGACCAGCGGGCGCTTGTCGGGCTGGCTAGGCGTGGGCGGCGTGTTCTGCGAGAGGCGCAGGGTGAAGCGGCGGGCGTCGGCGTCCCAGTCTTCCTCGACTGTCAGGACGGGCGTCCCCGCCTGCGACCACCACAGCGCGAACTGGGAGAGGTCGCGGCCCGTGGCGTCCTCGAAGCACTGGCGGAACTGCTCGATGGTGCAGGCCTGCCCGTCATGGCGGTCGAAATAGAGGTCGAGCGCCGCGCGATAGGCTTCGGGGCCGACGATCCGGCGCAGCATCCCGATCACCTCGGCGCCCTTCTCATAGACCGTCGCCGTATAGAAGTTGTTGATTTCCTTGTATTGCTCGGGTCGGACGGGGTGGGCGAGGGGGCCCTGATCCTCGCGGAACTGGCGCGCGCGCAACAATTGCGCGTCGGCGATGCGCTTGACCGGGGCGGAGCGCTCGTCGGCGGTGAACTGCTGGTCGCGGAACACCGTCAGCCCTTCCTTGAGGCAGAGCTGGAACCAGTCGCGGCAGGTGATCCGGTTGCCGGTCCAGTTGTGGAAGTATTCATGCGCGATCACGCTCTCGACGCGCTCGTAATCGGCGTCTGTGGCAGTGTCGGGGCTGGCGAGGACGTATTTGGAGTTGAAGATGTTCAACCCCTTGTTCTCCATCGCCCCCATGTTGAAGTCGTCGGTGGCGACGATGTTGAACAGGTCGAGATCGTATTCGCGGCCATAGACGCGCTCGTCCCAGCGCATCGAGCGCTCCAGCGCGTCGAGCGCGTAGAGCGTCTTGCCCTCGTCGCCGGGACGCACCCAGAGGCCGAGACGCACCTTGCGGCCCGAGGCGGTGACGAAATCGCGGAAAGTCGGGCGCAGGTCGCCGGCCACCAGCGCGAACAGGTAGCAGGGTTTGGGGTGGGGGTCGCGCCAGAGGGCGAAATGGCGCTCGCCGGGCAGCGGGCCGCTTTCGGCCAGATCGCCGTTCGACAGCAGCACCTTGAGCGACAGCGGCGCGACGATGCGGACTTCATAGGGCGCCATCACGTCGGGGCGGTCGGGAAACCACGTGATCTTGCGGAAGCCCTCGGCCTCGCATTGCGTGCAGAACATGCCGTTCGACAGGTAGAGGCCTTCGAGCTCGGTGTTGGCTGACGGGTCGATGCGCGTCTCGGCCTCCCAGAGGAAGGCGTCGCCGGGGACCAGCGCGGCGGGGACGGTCAGGCCTTCGGCGTCGATCAGGAGCGCCTCGCGAGGGAGCGCCGTGCCATTGACCGCGGCGGAGACGAAGGCGAGTTTCCGGCCGTCGAGACGAAGGTCGGCGGCGCCCGGCGCCGAGTCGGGATTGCGGCGGAAGGCGATGCGCGCGCGCACGCGCGTCGCCTCCGGGTCGAGGTCGAACTCCAGCGCGACCGTCTCGACCAGCCAGGCCGGGGGGGCGTAGTCGGCGAGGCGCACGATCTCGGGGCCGCGGGCGGGGCCGGGGGCTTGATCGTCGGGGAGCATGGGGCGCGGTCCTTTCCTGGTCGCCGGCGTCGCGCCGGGGCGGCGGTCGGGCGCCGCCGCGAGGAGAGGCGCGCGGTCAGGCCGCCGCGAGGCGCTCGGCGATGTCGTCGAGCAGAGAGAGACGCTTCTTCTTGAGGTTTTCAAGCCGGAAATCGTCCATCGGCTCGAGATTGGTCTCGCCGCGATAGATCTCGGCGCTCAGCGCGTCGTAATCGCGCGCGAGCTCGGCGAAGGCGGGGTCGGCGCTGGCGAGCTGCGCGAGGGTTTCGGCCTTTTCGGGAAACTGCTCGGGCAGCGTGTGGGGATTCTCGATCATGGCGAAGGCTCCTTTTCTCAGCGCGCCATTTTACGCCGCGGTTTCGGGGTTGTCCCTGCGACCCCCGGGCGCTCGCCGGCGACCGGCGCGGCGGCGAGGGGGAGGGGGCTTGAGCCCGGACCGCGCGCAGGATAGGCAAGGCGTCATGGTCCCGTTTCGCCCGGTCGAGCGGGTGCGCCCCGAGGGCGACCCGTCGCTCCTTCTGCTCTGCGACCACGCGCTCGCGGCGGTGCCGCCCGAGATCGATCTCGGCGTGCCGCCGGCGGAGATGGCGCGTCACATCGCCTACGACATCGGCGCGCGCGGGGTTACGCTGGCGCTGTCGGACGCGTTCGAAGCGCCGGCGATCCTGTCGGGGTTCTCGCGGCTCGTCATCGACCCCAACCGCGCCGAGGACGACCCGACGCTGATCATGCGCCTCTATGACGGGGCGGTGATCGAGGGCAACCGCCGCATCGACGCCGCCGAGCGCGACCGGCGCATCGCCGCCTATCACCGGCCCTATCACGCCGCGATCGACGCCGCGATCGACGCCGCGCTCGCCGACGGGATCGAGCCGCGGCTGATCTCGATCCACTCCTTCACCCCGCAGCTGCGCGGGCGCGCGCCGCGGCCCTGGCACGTCTCGGTGCTGTGGGACCGCGACGACCGCATCGCCGGGCCGCTCATCGAGCGGTTGCGCGCCGAGGACGAACTCGTCGTCGGCGACAACGAACCCTATACGGGGCGGCTCGAAGGCGACTGCATGTGGCGCCACGGCACGCTGCGGGGCCTGCCGCATGCGCTGATCGAGATCCGCAACGACCTGATCGCGGATGCGGCGGGGCAGGCCGCATGGGCGGCGCTGCTCGCGCGCTGCCTGTCCGACGCGCTAGATCTCGACGCGCCGGCGGAGGACATAAAGGAACGGCGTTAGGGCTCGAGCCGGCCTAAGAATGGAGAGAAATCACGTTTCTCCTCTCGAAGACAACGGGCCCTAACTCGTGACCTGCGCTCTTCGGGTCGCGCTCAGGCGGCGTCCCGGCGCACGAAGCGGTCGCGTTCGACCTGCGACAGCGCGCCCGAGCGCGAGGGCGTTCCGACCGGCCGGATCAGCGAGGGCGGCTCGACATCGCCGCCGGGCAGCGGCGCGCGGCTGCGCCGGCGCGGATCGCCCGAAGGGACGGCGGCGAGCAGGCGACGCGTGTAGGCGTGGCGGGGATCGCCCAGCACGGCGGCGGCGGGGCCGGTCTCGACGATCTCGCCCGCGTACATCACGGCGATGCGGTGGCTCATGCGTTCGACGACGCCGATGTCGTGCGAGATGAACAGGAAGGCCAGACCGTCGCGCTCCTGAAGGTCGCGCATCAGCTCGGTGACCTGCCGCGCGACCGAGACGTCGAGCGCCGACACCGCCTCGTCGGCGATCACCAGCGCAGGCCCCACCGACAGCGCCCGCGCGATGCACAGCCGCTGACGCTGGCCGCCCGAGAACTGGTGCGCGTAGCGGTCGAGCATGTCGGCCGACAGCCCCACCCGGCGCATCAGCGCCGCCGCCAGATCGCGGCGGTCGGCGCGGGTCGCCGCAAAGCCGTGGATCGCCGCGGGCTCCGTGGTCAGGTCCCAGGCCGGCAGGCGCGGGTTGAGCGCTGCGAACGGGTCCTGGAACACGATCTGCGCGGCGCGCCGCATCGGCTTCAGCGCAGCGCCCCTGAGCCGCGTCACATCGCGCCCGCAGATGCGGATCGCGCCGGACCGGACCGGCGTCAGCCGCAGCGCCGCGCGCGCCAGCGTGGACTTGCCGCAGCCCGACTCGCCGACGAGCCCCAGCGTCTCGCCGCGCCGCACCGAGAGCGAGACGTTCTCGACGGCGCAAATCTCGGCGACCGTCCGGCGCAGCAGCCCCGCGCGGATCGGATAGCGCACGGTCAGGTTCTCGATCTCCAGCGCCGGGGCGGCGTCGGGCGCGGCGTCGGGCGCGG
>NZ_DAIQNN010000022.1:11323-41976 GCF_036788415.1 Rubrimonas sp.
GCGGCGTCGGGCGCGGCGTCGGGCGCGGGCCCGGAAGCCTCCGCCGGCGGGGGCGGCGGCCCGCCCTCGCCGCGGCGCGGGGCGGCGGCGAGCAGCGCCCGCGCATAGGCGGCCTTGGGTTGCGCGAAGAGCGCGCGCACCTCGGCGGTCTCGACTTCCGCGCCGTCCTTCATCACCAGCACGCGGTCGGCGATCTCGGCGACGACGCCCATGTCATGGGTGATGAACAGCACGCTCATGCCGGTCTCGGCGCGCAGATCGGCGATCAGGCCGAGGATCTCGCGCTGGGTGGTGACGTCGAGCGCGGTGGTCGGCTCGTCGGCGATGAGCAGCCTTGGGCGGCAGGAGAGCGCCATCGCGATCATCACGCGCTGGCGCAGGCCCCCCGACAGCTCGTGCGGATGCTGCCGCAAGCGCCGCGCGGCGTCGGCGATGCGGACTTTCGCCAGCATGCGCGCGCTTTCCTCCAGCGCGTCGCGGCGGCTGAGGCCGCGATGCAGGCGCAGCGTCTCGGCGAGCTGGTCGCCGATGGCGAGCACCGGGTTGAGCGAGGTCATCGGCTCCTGGAAGATCATCGCGATCTCGGCGCCGCGCACCCGGCGCATCTCGGCCTCGGGGAGCGCCGCGAGGTCGCGCGTCGCCGCGCCGCCGCGCCACAGCACGCGCCCGGCGTCGATCCGCCCGCCCTCGCGCGCGATCAGCCGCAGGACGGCGAGCGCGGTGGCCGACTTGCCCGAGCCCGACTCGCCCACGATCGCCAGCGTCTCGCCGGGGTCGACATGGAAGGAGAGCCCCCGCACCGCCTCGACCGGGCCGAAGCCCACCCGCAGGCCCTCCACCTGCAGCAGCGGCGCGCTCATGCCGCAGCCTCCGGGTCGGTCTCCGGGCGCAGGCCGCGCACTGTGTCGAAGGGCGGCAGCGGCGGGGTCCAGCGGCGCGCGGTCGGGCGCAGCGTCGCCTCGAACGGATCGAGCCCCTCGACGCGCCAGCGCGCGACGCCGTCGCCGAGTTCGAGCAGCCCCATGGCGCCGGCGGCCTCGCCTTCGGTGGTGAAGCTCTCGGTCAGCGATTGCTGGGTGAGATGGGCGATGCCGTCGACGGTCGTTACCGTGTTCCAGTGCACATGGCCCGCGAGGCACAGCACCGGAACCCGCGCCTGCGCCAGCGCCGCCCGGGCGCGCGCCGCCTCGGGATAGGTCGAAGCGGAGGGATTGCGCTCGAAGTAATAGTTGCCCGTCTGGGCGTGACCGGAGACGGGGACATGGCTGACCACCAGCAGCGGTCGGTCCGCCGCCTGCGCGACGCGGCTCAGCCACAGCAGGTCGGGTTCGGGCAGGGCGAAGCCGCGCCGCCCGGCCCCGTTCCCGCGATGGATCTTCGGGTCGGCGCGCCAAAGCGCGATCCGCCAGCCGCCGATGTCGAGCGTTTCGGAGCCGCCTTCGCGCCCGAGCAGCGCGTCGTTCTGCGCCGCGCTCAGATGATCGCGGTCGTGATTGCCGTCGAGATGCGCCCGCGGCGCCGTCACGGCGCGGAACGCGTCGGCGGCCTCGGCGGCGAGGCGGGCGTCGGTCTCGGCGTCCTCGTCGGAGATGCGGTCGCCGAGATCGAGGACGAGGTCGGGCCGGGCGTCGTCGGCGAAGGCCGCAAAGGACTCCATCAGCGCCAGCGCGCGGTCGCCGCGCTTGGTGGCCGAGGGGCGGCCGTGATGGATGTCGGCGACGATGGCGATGCGGACGGACATGGGCGGCGCTCCGGGGCGGGGGGAGCGAGGGCGGCGGCGCCGCCCTCGCCGCAAGGCTCAGTTGCCGGCGAGCGCGATGGCGCCGGCGCGGAAGTCGAGCACATAGGGGATGTGGCCCGGCGCCGGCGCCCATTCGACGTCGGCGCGCATCGCCCAGCTCTCATAGGGCTGGTAGAGCATCAGATAGGCCGGGTCGGCCTCGTGCCATTTCATCAGCTCGGCATAGGCCTCGCGGCGGGCCTCCACCGTCTCGCCGAAGCGGAAGCGGTCCCAGATCGCGGCGTAGTCGGCGTCGGTGTTGAACCGGCCTTCCGATTCCGACGGCCCGTTGGGCGCCCACATCACCCCGAAGCTGCCGAACGGGTCGGCGAAGTACATCGGGTTCGACCAGTTGCGCGCCATCATCTCGGGGTCGTTTCCGGTCCACTTGTCGTCGACGTCGATGCGGCTCTTCACGCCGACTTCCGCCCACATCTGCTGGATCGCCTGCGCGGCGAGCAAACCATTGGTGTAGTAGGTCGCCGAGGTGTCGTAGGTCACTTCGAAGCCGTCATAGCCGGCCTCGGCCAGCAGGCGCTTCGCCTCCTCGGGTTCGTGGCGGAAGGTGACGAGGTCGGGCTGATGCAGCGCGCCGAACTCGGCCATGGTGTGGGTGGGCGGCACGACGGCCTTGCCGAGCCAAAGCGCCTCGTTGAGCGTGTCGCGGTCGATGGCCAGCGTCAGCGCGCGGCGGATGCGGGGGTCGCGCATCTGCGGGTGGTTCACGTTCATGATCATCGCGTGAAACAGCGGCGTGACGGAGCCCGCGGCCTTCAGCGCCGGGTCCGCCTCGATCAGCGCGAGCTGGTCGGGGGCGAGGTTGGTGATCAGGTCCGCCTCGCCGGACTTCAGCGCGGTGATGCGGGAGGCGGTCTCGGAGATGCGGATCACGGTCGCCTTCGCGAGCGGCGCCCGCTCGCCCCAGAAGCCCTCATGGCGCTCCCAGACGACGCGCTCGCCGGGGATGAACTCGGCGACGCGGTAGGGGCCGGTGCCGACGGGGGCGAGCCCGAACGCCTCGTAGTCGGACACCTCGTCGACGTCGGGGTGGCCGGTCAGGCCCATCAGATAGGCTTTCGGCACGATCATCGCCTGCTGCATCGAGAGCAGCGTCTCAAACAGCGGTTCGGGGCGGGCGGTGAACACGCGCACCTTGCCGTCCGCCGTGGCTTCGGCGCGGGTGAAGTTGCCCAGACGGTCGCGCTTGCGGACCATGTAAGGCGGGAAGCTCGGGGAGAACATGCGGTTGAGCGAGAAGGCGACGTCCTCGGCGGTCATCGGGTCGCCGTTGTGGAAGGTCACGCCCTCGCGCAGCGTGAACTCGATCATCTGCGGCGACGCGATCTCCCACGACGTCGCGAGGCCGGGGACGAACGCGCCGCCGACCCGCGCGTGGTCCATGTCGATCAGCGTGTCGAAGCTGTTGTAGTAGAACTGCGAGCCGACATTGGAGTGATCCTTGCCGGGGTCGAGATAGCTCGACACGTTGGCGGCGCCGATCGTGATCTCCTGCGCCGCGGCGGCCCCGGACAGGGCGGTCGCCGCCAGCAGCGCGGCGGCGATGGTGCGTGAGGTCCTCATGGCCTTCTCCTCATGATGTCGCGAGAGGCGCGGATCGGCCCTCGCTCGATGCGTCGTCGGTCTCGACCGTCCCCCGGTCCGGCGGGTCTGGCGCCCGTCTTCAACGTCCCCTGAGCCGCACGTCGGCGCGGTCGCGCAGCGCGTCGCCCACGAGTTGCACCGTCAGCGTGGTCAGGAGGATCAGCAGCGCCGGCGCCGCCACCACCCAGGGCGCGCCCGGCATGTAGTCGCGGCCCTGGCCCACCATCGCGCCCAGCGTCGCGGTCGGCGGGCGCACCCCGAGGCCGAGGAAGGACAGCGTGCTTTCGAGCAGCACGATGTTGGAGAAGGCCAGCGTGAAGGCCACGACCAGCGGCGAGACGAGGTTGGGCAGCAGGTGCCGCGTCGCGATCCGCCAGGACGAGGCGCCGGCGGCGCGCGCGGCCTCGACGAAGGGCGTCTCGCGCAGCTTCAGCGTCTCGCCGCGCACGATGCGGGCGTATTGCTCCCAATAGGCGACGCCGAGCACCGCGATCAGCACATGCAGCTCGCCGCCGAAGATCGCCACCGCCAGCAGCGCGATCAGGGTGAAGGGAACGGCGATCTGGATGTCGACCAGCGCCATCACCGCCGCATCGACCGGGCCGCCTGCGAGGCCCGCGACGAGGCCGAGCGTCCCGCCGATCGCAAGCCCGATCAGCGCGCCGGCGAGCGCGAGGCCGAGCGTCATGCGCAGCGCGTGCAGACAGCGCGAGAGGATGTCGCGGCCGAGCTCGTCGGTGCCGAGCCAGTGGCCGGGCCGCGCGCGCTCGAACCCCGCCGGCGGGCGCAGCCGGCCGAGCAGGTCCTGATGCAGCGGGTCGAACGGCGCGATCAGCGGCGCCAGCGCCGCGGCGAGCGCCAGCGCCCCGAGGATCGCCATCGCCGCGACGGCGAGCGGCGGCAGGGGCGGCGCCGAGAGGCGCGGGGCCGGGGCGAGGGCGGCGTCGGCCATCTCCGCCTCCTCAGCGCTTCGTCAGCCGCACGCGCGGATCGACCGCGGCGTAGGCGATGTCGACGAGGGCGTTGATCGCGACGACCGCGCAGGCCACCGCCATCACGCCGAATTGCAGCACCGGATAGTCCCGCCGCAGCGCCGCGCTCACCAGCAGATCGCCGACGCCGCGCCACGAGAACACGGTCTCGATCACCACATTTCCCGCCGCCGCGAGCCCCGAGACCATCAGCCCCAGAACCGAGAGCACGGTGACCAGCGTGTTGCGCAGCGCGTGCTTGAGGATCACCGTGCGCTCCGGCAGCCCCTTGGCGCGCGCGGTGCGCAGATAATCCTGCCCGAGCACGTCGAGCATCGCGTTGCGGGTGTAGCGGGTGAGGCTCGCCACATAGAAGGCTGACAGCGCCGTCACCGGCATGACGTAGTGCAGCGCGGTCGCGTTTCCGGCGCTGGGCAGCAGCTGGAGCCAGAAGCTGAACACCAGCAGCATCAGCGTCGCCAGCACGAAATTCGGCGTGGCGTAGCCGATGAAGGCGAGCGTCATCACGGCGCCCGAGGCGGCGCTCCCGCGCCGGACGGCGGCGAACACGCCCGCCGGGATCGCGACGGCGAGCGTGACGGCCAGAGCGCCGGCGAGCAGGCTCAGCGAAGGGCCGACGCGCTCGAGAAAGATCGTCGCGACCGGTCGCCGCTCGATCAGCGACAGGCCGAACTCGCCCTCGCTCAGGCCGACCAGAAAGCGCCAGTACTGCGTGCTCATCGGTGCGTCGAGGCCGAAATAGGCGATCATCTCGCGGCGCGACTGGGCGTCCATGCCTTCGGGCGCGATGAAGTCGACCGCCTCGCCGGACATCCTCGTGGCGAAGAAGACGATGGTCGCGATCAGCCACAGCGTCAGCGCCATCTTGAGCAGCGTGCGCGCGAGATAGCCGGCCATCACGCGGCCTCCGTCAGCAGCGGCGCGGTGCCCGACGCAGGGTCGACGCGGATGAAGGCGACGCCCGCCGCCGCCGCCGCGCGACCGTCCGTCGCCGCGTTGTCGCCGACGAACACGCAGGCCTCCGGCGCGGCGTTCGCGCCGGCGATGGCGAGGCGCAGCAGATCGGGCGCGGGCTTGCCGAGCGAACGCGCCCGCGTGCCCGGCCGCGCGGCGCGCACGGCGGCGAGAAGCGCGCCGGTCTCGGGGGCCGGCGCGCCGCCGGGACCGGGATGCGCCTGGTCGGTGTTCGTCGCGATGAGCGCCGCGCCGCGATGCAGCAGCGCCAGCAGCCGCGTCAGCGCCGCGAGGTCGAAGCCCGGATCGCGCGCGAGGATCGCGATGTCGGCGCGCTCGGCGTCGAGCCTCAGCCCGAGCGCTTCGGCGAGGCCGTGCAGCGGGGGCGCGGCGAACAGCGCCACGCGCGCGCCGGGCCGCGCGGCCGCAAGCCGCCGCAGCGTCTGCGCGCCGGCAAGCGCCATCCGCTCCGGCGGAACCGCGACGTCGAGCCGCGCGAGGCGGTCGGCGAGCGTCGCTTCGCTGTCGGAGGAGTTGTTGGAGACGATCCACAACCGCGGACCCGCCGCCGCGGCGAAGGCAGCCGCCCCCGGCAGCGCCGCGCCGCCGCTGACGAGGCAGCCGTCGAGATCGGCGAGAATCGCCGCTGCGCCGGGGAACAGCCGGCCCCGGCCAGCCTCGCCGCCCCGCATCCCGCGCGTCTCGTCTCGCTGTGCCATGCGCCGGACAATGAGGGTGCGCTTTGACACGGCTGTTACATTCGCAAGGTAAGCTTTCGTTCATCAGGATGAAGGATTGGGAATTTCGCCATGGCGCTCACTTCCGCGCGGCTGCGCGCCGTCAACGCCGTCGCATGCGCCGGGGCCTTCGCCGCCGCGGCGCGGCGCCTTGGCGTCAGCCAGCCGGCGGTCGCGCAGAACGTGCGCGACCTCGAACGCGCTTACGGGGTGCGGCTGTTCGACCGGCGCGGCGGGCGGCTCGAGCCGACGCCGCTCTGCGTCGAGCTGTGCGCGCTGACGGAGCGGATCGAGCGGCTGGAGGACGAGGCGGAGCGGATGCTGCGCCGCCAGTCGGCGCTCGACGGCGGCGAGATCCGCATCGGGCTCGGCAATTCGATGCCGGGCATGGCGCTGATCGCCCAGTTCCAGAAGGCCTATCCCTCCATCGAGGCGCAGGTCGAACTCGGCGCGCACGAGCAGATCATCCGCGCCGTGCTGACCCGGCGGGTCGATGTCGGCGTGTTGCCGGACGTGCCGGGCGACGGGCGATTCGCGCGCGAAACGCTGATCGAGCAGGAGGTCGTCGCCATCGCCCATCCCGACCACCCGGTCGCCGCGCGCGCCGACGTCGACTGCGCCGAGCTGGCCCGCCATCGGCTGATCTTCCGCCGCGACGGCTCCTCGACGCAGCGCGTGGTCGACCGCGCCTTCCGCGCCGCCGGCCTCGCGCCGCGGCCGGTGCTGGTGCTCGACACGCGCGACGGGGTCTGCGAGGCGGTGGCGAACGGGCTCGGGGTGGGGTTCATGTGGCGCCACGGCACCGGGCGGACCGACATGATCCGCCACGTTTCCGTGATCGGCATGGCGCGGCGCTACGAGGAGAGCGCCTTCCGTCTGGACGAGCCGCCGCGCCCCGTCGTGCAGGCCTTCCTCGCCGAGATCGCGCGATTCCGCGCCCGCCACACTGAAGCCGCGCGCGGACGGGGCCCCGTCGCGCAACGGTGACGAAATCTTCACGCCGCGCGCGGCGACGCTCGGCTAGCGTTCCGCCAGCCGCGGGCGTCCCGCCGGCCGACCCTCCAGACCAAGGACTCTTCCGTGCAGACTTCCCAAGCGCTTCCGGTGCTCGGCGCATGCATGCCGATTTCGGCGCTGCGCCAGCATCTCGACTGGCTGGCCGCAGACCGGCGCGACCTCGAACTCCAGGACTTCACCGACGCGGCGCTGCTCAACGGCGACTGGCGCGCCCGCGTCGCCGAGGCTAAGGCGCTGCTCGGCGCGTATTCCGGGCGCCTCGGGATCCATGGCCCGTTCTGGGGCTTCACGATCGACAGCCGCGACGTCGACGTGCAGGCGCTCGTCGCCCGCCGCATGGATCAGGCGCTCGACGCGGCGGCCGAACTCGGCGCCGACCAGATCGTGATCCACAGCCCCTACACGACCTGGGACCACAACAATCTCGACATGGGGCTCGGCGGGCGCGAGTCGATGCTCGACTGCGCGCATGCCTGCATCGGCGCGGCCGTGAAGCGCGCCGAGAGCCTCGGAATCGTCTTCGTGCTCGAGAACATCGAGGATCGCGACCCGATGGACCGGCTGCGCCTCGCGCAGTCCTTCTCCAGCCCCGCCGTGAAGCTTTCGATCGACACCGGTCATGCGCATTACGCCCATGTCTCGACCGGCGCGCCGCCGGTGGACTATTTCGTGCGGCTGGCGGGCGAGATGCTGGCGCATGTCCATGTGCAGGACGCCGACGGCTACGCCGACCGCCATTGGGCGCCGGGCATGGGCACGGTGAACTGGCGCGCGGTCTTCGCGGCGCTGCGCGGGATCGGCGCCGACCCGCGCCTCAACCTCGAACTTCGCGAAAAGGCCGACATCGTTCCCGGCGCGAAGACGCTGGAGGGGATGGGGCTGGCGCGCTGACGCCGCGGGCGGCCCGGCCCCGCCTCAGCGCAGGGTCGGGTCGAGCCGGTCGCGCAGCCAGTCGCCGACCAGCGAGACGGCGAGGGTGGTCAGCACGATCACCGTCGCAGGCGCGAGCATGATCCAGGGCGCGCGGGTGATGTAGTCGCGCCCGTAGCCGACCATGTTGCCGAGGCTCGTCATCGGCGGCTGCACCCCGAGCCCGAGGAAGCTGAGCCCCGATTCGAGCAGGATCACCTCCGGAAACACCAGCGTCATCGAGACGATCAGCGTCGAGGCGATGTTGGGCAGGATGTGCGCGAGATAGACCCTGCGCGGCGTCGCGCCGAGCTGGCGGACGGCTGCGGCGTAGCCTTGCGCCGTCGCGGAGATCGCGAGGCCGCGGGAGATGCGGGCGTAGCGCTCCCAGCCGTAGAAACCCATCAGCCCCACGAGGAGCGGCAGCGAATTGCCGAAGAATGCGAGCACGGCGAGGGCGAGGATCAGGAACGGCATCGCGGCCTGGAAGTCGGCCAGCATCAGCACCGCCTGCTCGACCCAGCCGCGGAAATGCGCCGCCAGAAAGCCCATGGTCGTGCCGAGGACGGCGGAGATCGCGGTCGCGCCGAAGGCGATCAGCAGCGAGATGCGGATCGAGACGACGAGGCGCGAGAGCACGTCGCGCCCAAGCTCGTCGGCGCCGAGCGGGTGGGCGGCCACAGTGAAGGGCGGGATCAACCGGTTGCGCAGGTCGAGCGCGGTGTAGGGATAGGGCGCGAGCAGGTCCGCGAGGATCGCGACGACGAGCACGAGGCCGATCCACGCCATCGCGGCGGCGACGAACCACGGGACGCGGCGGCGGGCGGGGGCGTCGAGCGGGGCGGGGGCTGCGATCCCGGCCATGGCTCACTGTCCCGCGCGCGCGCCCGACCGCAGCCGCGGGTCGAGCACGCCATAGAGGAAATCGACGATCAGGTTCGAGGTCACCATCGTCGCCGCGACCAGCAGCAGGATGCATTGCACCACGGCGAGGTCGCGATTGGCGACGGCGACCACGAGCAGGCGCCCGACGCCCGGCCAGGAGAACACGCTCTCCACCACCACCGCGCCGGCGATCAGCGAGCCGACGAGAAAGCCCACGAGCGTCACGGTGGGGATGGCCGCGTTCGGCAGCGCGTGCCCGCGCACCACCCGCGCCCAGGGCAGGCCCTTGGCCGAGGCCGTGCGGATATAGGGCTGGCCGAGCGTCTCGAGCATCGCCGAGCGGGTGAAGCGCGCGAGCGCCGCCGCGCCGCCGAGGCCCAGCGTGAACACCGGCAGGATCGCGTGCATCCAGCTGTCGCGCCCGCCCGAGGGCAGCCAGCCGAGATTGACCGAGAAGACGAGCACGAGGCCGAGCGCCAGCACGAAGGACGGGATCGCGAAGCCCATCACCGCGACCACCATCACGGCGCGGTCGAAGGCGGTGTCCCGGTGGAGCGCCGCCCAGACGCCCGCCGGAACGCCGAGCGCGAGCTTGAGCAGGAGCGCCGGGAGGGTCAGCGCGAGCGTGGCGGGGATGCGCTCGGCCACGAGTTCGATGGCGGGCCTGCCGTCGCGGAACGACACGCCGAGGTCGCCCTGCGCGATCGCCGTGAAGTAGCTGACATATTGCACCCAGATCGGCTGATCGAGCCCCCAGGCGGCGCGGAAGGCGGCGACGGCCTCGGGCGGCGCTTCGGGGCCCATGATCAGCAGGGCCGGATCGCCCGACATCCGCAGCACGACGAAGGCGAACGTGACCACGAGCGCGACGGTCAGCAGCGCGCGGGCGCTGCGGGAGAGGAGATAGCGGAGCATCAGGCGGCGGCCTCGGCGGGGCGCGGGCGGGCGGGGGCTTCGGCGATGAGCCCGCAGGCGGCGCGGCGGCGCGGCGCGATCTCGACCAGCGCCGGAGCCTCGTCGCGGCAGCGCGCGACCGCGACCGGGCAGCGCGGATGGAAGGCGCAGCCCGAGGGCCGCGCGGCGGGGTTCGGCGGGTCGCCCGTCAGGATCACCCGCTGGCGGCTCCGCCTCCCCGGCGCCGGGGCGGCCGAGACGAGGGCCTGCGCATAGGGGTGCTGCGGGTCGCGGAACACGTCCTCGGCCGGCCCCTCCTCGACGATCCGGCCGAGATACATCACCGCGACGCGGCGGCTGATCTGGCGGATCACGCGGAGGTCGTGGCTGATGAACAGCATGGCGAGGCGGCGCTCGGCCTGCAGGTCGATCAGAAGGTTGACCACCTGGGCCTGGATCGAGACGTCGAGCGCCGAGACGGGTTCGTCGCAGACGAGCAGCTCGGGATCGGTCGCGAGCGCACGGGCGATGACGACCCGCTGACGCTGGCCGCCGGAGAGTTCGTGCGGATGGCGCGCGCCCTGCTCGCGCGAGAGCCCGACGGTCGCAAGCGCGCGCTCCGCCGCCTCGGCGCGCTCCGCCGCCGCGCCGATCCCGTGGATCGCGAGCGGCTCGGCGATCTGCGTCGCGACCGGCAGGCGGCGGTCGAGCGCGCCGAGCGGATCCTGGAACACCATCTGCATGCGCCGGCGCAGCGCGCGCCATTCGGGGGCGCGGGCGTCCGGCATCGGCGCGCCGTCGACGGCGACCCGTCCGGCGTCGGGCGCCTCCAGTCCGAGCGCGAGGCGGGCCAGGGTGGACTTGCCCGAACCGCTTTCGCCGACGATGCCGAGCGTCTCGCCGCGGTCGATCGCGAGCGACGCGCCGTCGACGGCATGGACGGTCGTCGGTCGGCCGAACAGCCCCTTGCGCCCGACATAGCGGCGCGAGACCTGATCGAGGGCGAGCAGCGGCGCGGTCATGAGGCCATCGCGTAGGACAGGGTCTCGGCGAGCGCCTCGGCGCGGGCGCAGGCGACGCGGCGATGCGGGCCGACGGCGCGCAGCGGCGGGGGCGCCTCGGCGCAGGGCGCGGCGGCGTGGGCGCAGCGGGGTGCGAAGGCGCAGCCCGACGGCATCGCGCGCGGCGTCGGCACGACGCCGGGGATCGCGACGAGCCGGCGCGGCGCGTCGAGCGCGGGCAGCGCGTCGAGCAGGCCGCGCGCATAGGGGTGGCGCGGCGCGGCGAACAGCGCTGCGGCGGGCGCCTCCTCGACGATGCGGCCCGCATACATGACCGCGACCCGGTCGCAGGTCTCGGCCACGACGCCGAGATCGTGCGAGATCAGAACGAGCGCCATGTTCCGCTCGCGGCGCAGGCGGGTGAGCAGGTCGAGAATCTGGGCCTGGATGGTCACGTCGAGCGCGGTGGTGGGCTCGTCGGCGATCAGCAGGTCGGGCTCGCCGGCGAGCGCCATGGCGATCATCACCCGCTGGTTCTGACCGCCCGACATCTCGTGGGGGTAGCAGGAGAGGCGACCCGCGGGGTCGGGGATGCCGACGAGGTCGAGCAGCCGCTTCGCCTCCGCCTCGATGGCGCGGCCCGACAGGCCGCGATGCAGCGCCAGCGCTTCGGCGAGCTGGCGGCGGATCGCGAGCACCGGGTTCAGCGCCGAGGCGGGGTCCTGGAAGATCATCCCCGCGCGCCCGCCGCGGACGCCTTCGAGACGGTGGATCGGCATGGCGAGCAGGTCTTCGCCGTCGAGGAGCGCGCGCCCCTCGACGGCGGCCTTGGAGGGCAGAAGCCCGAGCGCCGCGAGCCATGTCACCGACTTGCCCGAGCCGCTCTCGCCGACGAGCCCGACCGCCTCGCCGCGATGGATCGTCAGGTCCACGCCGCGCACGGCCGGGGCGCCGTCGAAGGCGACCCGGAGATCCTCGATGACCACCAGCGGCGCCGGCATCACAGCGCGATGGCGCCGGGGCCGAAATCCATCGCGAAGGCGGGCGAAGCCCTCCAACGGATCGACTTCGGCTTGGCGGTGAAGGTCGCGTTCTGGTGCAGCACCGTATAGGCGGGGTCCTCGCGCTCGCAGATCTCGAGCATGCGGGCGAACGCCTTGCGGCGCGCGGCGCGGTCGGTCGAGGTTTCGAGGAACTCCGAGAGCTGGTTCATCTCGGCGTTGGTCCACTCGCCGACCTGCTGCTGCTGGCCGTTCGGGCCGTGCTGGTTGACGATGGACGAGACCGGATCGTTGAACGGGGCCGAATTCGACCAGTCGCGGATGGCGCGATTGTCGCCGCGCTCCATGATCTGGGTCCAGTTCTCCTTGCTTTCGATCTGGACGTTGAGGCCGACGGCCTTCCACATCTCGACGAGGATCTGCGCCGTCGCGACCTGATTGGTGTAGTAGTTGTTGAGCAGGCGATAGGGGATCGGGTCGCCCTTGTAGCCGGCCTCCTTGAGCAGCGACATGGCGATTGCGGGGTCGTAGGCGGGCACGGTCCAGTCGGCGATGAACATGTCGTCGTAATAGGGCCACTGGAGCCCGGCGGGGATCACGGTGCGGCCCGCCCACAGGCTGTCGACGATGGCCTGACGGTCGATGGAGTGGGTCAGCGCACGGCGCACCAGCGGGTTGGCGAGCTGCGCGTGGTTCTTGTCGAACACGGTCAGGCGGTGGTTGAGGATCGTGCCGCCCTGCACTTCGAAGGCCGGGTTCGACTCGATCTCGGCGATCAGGTCGGGGGGGATGTCGCAGGCGAACTGGTACTCGCCCGACAGCAGCCCGTTGATGCGGCTCGCGACTTCCGGAACTTCGAGGAAGCGGATCTGCTTGAGCGGCGGGCGGCCGCCCCAGTATTCGTCATGCGCGACGAGGGTCAGCGACGTGTCGGGCGTGAACTCGGCGACCATGTAGGGGCCGGTCGCGACCGGCTTGCGCGCCCAGTCGAGATAGCTCGCCGAGTCCTCCCAGCCGCGGCGGGACATGATGTCGGAGCCGTAGCGCGAGATGCGGCCTTCGAGCGTCACGTCCGGCGTCGCGTTGACGAAGCGCACGGTGTATCTGTCGACCGCTTCGACGCGGGCGAGGTCGGGCCAGGCGCGGCGGGCGACGGCGGGCACTTCGGGCGGCAGCTCCTTGCCGGGGCGCGGCTGGGGGATCTGCTCGAAGGCCTGGATGGTGGTGCGGTTCTTCGGCTCGGTCGCGCCGAACATGCGCTCGCGCGAGAAGGTGAACACCACGTCCTCGGCGGTCATCTCGTCGCCGTTGTGGAACTTGACGCCCTGCCGCAGCGACACCTCGACCGTGGCGTCGTCGATGCGCTTCCATTCGGTCGCCAGCATCGGGATGCGCTCGAGCTGGCCGCGCAGGTTGCGCCCGATCAGCGGCTCCCAGATGTGGCCGAAGAACACGCGCTCGCCGACGTTGGACTGCTCGCGCAGCACGTCGAGCACGTTCGAGTTCACGATCTTCTGGACGGCGATGGTGATCGAGGGGCGGTCTTCGGACTGGCCGATGGCGAAGCGCGGAAGCGCGAACGCGGCGGCGGCGGCCCCGCCGAGCCGAAGGGTGGAGCGGCGTGAGATCGCGGGCATGGTCATCTCCAGAGTTGCGCCAAGTTCAGCCGCGAGGATTTCGCGCCATCGCAACGCCCGCGTGACGGCGGCGCCGCGCCAACGTGACGATCGCGGCGCTTCGCGCCGCGGCGTTTGATCGAACGAAGGCAAAGCTTGGCCCGCCGCGAACGCATCGCGGAGATTTTGCGAGAGGCGTCGGGCGATCCCACATCGGGGCGCCGCTGCGGCGGAAAATTCCGATCTTCGCGCAGTTCGACGTTCGGGCTGCGCATGCGCGCGGCGCGGGTTGTCACGAAAACTACGTATCACTGTGAACGAAATGGTTAATTCGGTCTTTACCTGTCTCGCTCCGAAGCGCGAGGCCGGACTCGGTCGTCGCGCCCGCATGCAGGAGCGCGAATCCATGGCGAACGATCTGACGGTCAACTTTTCCGACCGGTTCTCGACGACGGGCGGCGAGGCCGCTGCGGAAGTGGTGGCCTATGACGGCTTCCGCTATTTCGCGACCAACGGAGCGGCGGACAGGATCGACATATTCCGCGCCGGAACCGGGCTTGTCGGCGCGCTCGACCTCGGGGACCTGCCGGGCTACGCCGGCGTCACCTCGGTCGCCGCGAAGAACGGCCTTGTGGCGGTCGCCATCGACGGCGGCGACGTCGCGGGCGTGCCCCAGCGCGGCCATGTCGCCCTGTTCGACGCCGCCACCCTGTCGCTGATCAATTACGTCACGGTCGGCTTTCTGCCCGACAGCCTGATCTTCTCGGCGGACGGCTCCGAAATCTACGTCGCCAACGAGGGCGAGCCGCGCCCGAACGGCGACGCGCCGGGCTCGGTCAGCATCGTGACCTTCCCCGAGGGCTTCGACCGGCTGGCGCAGGTGATCGACGTCGACTTCGCCGCCTTCGACGGCCAGGAGGACGCGCTGCGCGCCCAGGGCGTGCGGATTTTCCCCGGCGTCGCCGCCTCGCGCGATCTCGAGCCCGAATATCTCGCCATCGACCCCGCCGACGGCGCCATCCTTGTCACGCTGCAGGAGGCCAACACGGTGGCGCGCATCGACCGCGCGACGCTCGAGGTCAGCCTGCTTCCGCAGGGGACGTCGAACCACGCCGAACTCGGGAACGGGATCGACGCCTCCGACCGCGACGGCGAAATCCGCATCGCCAACTGGCCGGTGCAGGGGCTGCGCATGGCCGACGCGATCGCGACGTTCGTCGTCGACGGCCAGACCTACTACGCCACGGCGAACGAAGGCGATTCGCGCGATTTCGACGAATCGCGCGTGAAGGACCTCGACCTCGACCCGCTCGCATTTCCGCTGGCCGGTCCGCTGCAGGAGGACGGCAATCTGGGCCGCCTGCAGGTCTCCAACATCGACGGCGACGTGGACGGCGACGGCGATTTCGACCAGCTCTTCTCGTTCGGCTCGCGCTCCTTCACGATCTACGACGCGGCCGGAAAAGTCGTTTTCGACAGCGGCGACGATTTCGAGCAGATCATCGCTTCGATCGCGCCCGAGCGCTTCAACACGGACGAGCCGGGCGACCCCGACGAAATCGAGAATCGCTCCGACGCCAAGGGCCCCGAGCCGGAGGCGATCGCCGTCGGCGAAGTGGACGGCCGCATGATCGCGGTGATCGGCCTCGAGCGCGACAGCGGGCTGATGATCTACGACGTCACCGATCCGGCGAACGCGACCTTCGTCACCTATATCGACGGTTTCGCGGCGGGCGACGTCTCGCCGGAAGTCGTCGCGTTCATCCCCGGCGAGACGAGCCCCAGCGGCTTCGCCCAGATCGCGGTGGCCTACGAGGTTTCCGGGACCACCGCGGTTTACGACCTCACCTTCACCGGCGAGCCGGTCGGCGAGGGCGAGCCCGGCGGCGGCGGCGGCGAACCCGGCTACGATCTGCGCATCACCGAAATCTGGCCGGGCAACGAGCCGGGCGACAACCTGACCGCCGACTGGTTCGAGATCACGAATTACGGGACCGAGGCATGGATCAGCGGCGCCGACCCGATCCTCTACTACGATGACGACTCCAAGGATCCGGCAGTCGCCGACCCGATCGAAGGGATCGCCGAGATCGCCCCGGGCCAATCGGTCATCGTCATGGTCGACGCCGAAGATGCGGTCGCCGAGTTCGTCGACGTCTGGGGCTCGGTCGTCGATCTCGACGATGTGGCGATCGGCTGGGCCGACGGCGCGGGCCTCGGACAGGGCGGCGACGGCGTGGCGCTGTTCGTGGGCGGGCCGAGCGCGGCGACGCTGGCGGATTTCCAGGAGTTTCCCGACGCCGAATCGGATGGCGGCAAGAGCTGGAACGTCCTCGCCGGGGCCTTCAGCGATGTCGGCGACGAGTTCGGCTCGGTCGCGACGGACGTCGTGAACGACGCCGATCAGCCGGCGGTGGGCTCGCCCGGCTTCGCCATCGAGGCGGAGGTTCCGGCGCGCTTCACCCTGGAACTGCTGCACATCGCCGATCAGGAGGCCTCGACGCAGGCGGTGTTCGACGCGCCCCGCGCCTCCGCGGTGTTGAACGCGCTCGAAGCGCAGGATCTCGGCGGCGACGGCCTGCCCGACAACACGCTGCGCTTGTCCTCGGGCGACGCGATTCTGCCGGGCCTGTTCTTCCAGGCCTCGGCGGCGGTGTTCGGTCAGGCCGGCGTCGCCGACATGCTGATCCAGAACGCCCTCGGCCTGCAGGCCATCGCCTTCGGCAACCATGAGTTCGACTTCGGCTCGGGCTTCATCGCCGACCTCATCGACGGGACCTTCGACCTCGACGGCGATCCGGCCACCGAGGAGACGCCAGTCGCCTACGACGTCGCCGGCGTCCCGGCCTATGCGGGGACGAACTTCCCCTACCTGTCCGCCAATCTCGACTTCTCCACCGAGGCGAGCCTTGCGCCGCTGGAGATCGCCGGCGGTCAGGCGCCGCAGGGCAGGGCCGTCACCTCCTCGACCGTGCTCGAGACCGGCGGCGAGCTGATCGGCGTGGTCGGCGCCACCACGCCCACCATCGGCTTCATCTCGAGCCCGGGCGACCTGCTCGTGCTGCCCGAGGAGTTCGACGGCGCGCCGACGCCCGAGCAGATCGACGCGCTGGCGGCGCTGATCCAGGCGGAGGTCGACGCGTTGCTCGCGGCGAACCCGGACATGAACAAGGTGATCCTGCTCGCCCACATGCAGCAGATCGCCATCGAGCAGGAACTGGCGAAGCGCCTGACCGACGTCGACATCATCGTCGCCGGCGGCTCGAACACGCGCCTGCTCGACGAGACCGACCGGCTGCGCGACGGCGATGCGAAGCAGGGCGACTACCCGATCGTCGTGGAGAACGCCGGCGGGACCGACACGCTCGTCGTCAACACCGACGGCTCCTACAAATATGTCGGGCGTCTGGTCATCGACTTCGACGCCGACGGCAATGTGCTCGCCGACAGCTACGACCCCGAGGTGTCGGGCGCCTACGCCACCGACGCGCAGGGCGTGGCCGATCTCGGCGCCGAAGGGCTGATCGACCCGGTGGTGCAGGCAGTGGTCGACGCCATCGGAGCCGAGATCGCCTCGAAGGAAAGCAACGTCTTCGGCGTGAGCGACGTCTACCTCGCCGGCCTGCGCCCCGAGATCCGCCAGCAGGAAACCAATCTGGGCAACCTGACCGCCGACGCCAATCTCGCCGCGGCGAAGCAGGTCGACCCGACGGTGACGGTCTCGATCAAGAACGGCGGCGGCATCCGCGACGACATCGGGCAGGTGATCGTGCCGCCCGGCGGCACGGAGGCCGTGCGCACGCCGAACGAGGAAATCCGCGACGCCGACGGAAACGTCGTCAAACCCGCGGGCGGCATCTCCGAGAACGACGTCGTCAACGCGCTGCGCTTCAACAACGAACTCTCATTGCTGACGCTGACCACGGAGCAGCTGCGCGCCGTGCTCGAATACGGCGTCGCGGCGTCGACCTACGACGCCGATGGCGGGGTCGACCAGCAAGGCCGCTTCCCGCAGGTGGCGGGCGTCGAGTTCAGTTTCGACCCCGATCTGCCGGCGGAAGCGCGCATCCTCAACGCCCGCATCGTCGGCGAGTCCGGCGAGACGGCGCTCGAGATCGTCCGCGACGGCGCGACGGTCGACAATGGCGACGCGACGATCCGCGTCGTCACGCTGAATTTCCTCGCCGCCGGCGGCGACGGCTATCCGTTCCCGCAGGACGAAGCCGCGAACCGGGTCGACCTCGTCGCCGAGGGCGTGCGGACCGGCGCTGCGACCTTCGCCGACGATTTCTCGGAGCAGGACGCGCTGGCCGAATACCTCGCGGCGAACTTCCTGACGACGCCGTTCGCGGTCGAGGACACGCCGCTCGCCGAAGATACGCGCATCCAGAACCTGAACTTCCGCGAGGACGGGGTGTTCGAAGACGACGGCGAAGACGGCGGCTTCCTTCTGCAGCTCTTCCACGTCTCCGATCAGGAGGCCAACACGGCGTCGGTGAAGTTCGCGCCGAACCTCTCCGCGGTCTATTCCAAGCTCGCGATGGAGGATCTCGACGGCGACGGCGTCGCAGGCTTCCCGGACACGCTGTTCCTCTCGTCGGGCGACGCGTGGCTGCCGGGCCTGTTCTACGACGCCTCCGAGGCGATCTGGGGCCTGCCCGGCGCGGCGGACATCCTGATCCAGAACGAGCTGGGCATACAGGCGATCTCCTTCGGCAACCATGAATTCGACAAGGGTACGCAGGCGATTGCGGGGCTTCTCGCAGGGATCCCGCCTGCGGCGGGCTTCGAACCCTTCGACGGCGCGAATTTCCCCTATCTCGCGGGCAATCTCGACCTCTCCGCCGACGCCGCGCTCGCGCCGCTCGTCGTCGAGGACGGTCAGGACGCGACCGATATCGGCGGCGAGATCGCGGGGTCGACCATCGTCGAGACCGCGAGCGGCGCGCGCATCGGCGTGGTGTCGGCGGTGACGCCGACATTGCGCGAGATCTCCAGCCCCGGCGCCGGCGTGAGCGTGCTGCCCTACGACGTCTCGGGTTCGCCGACCGAGGCCGATCTCGACGCGCTCGCGGCCGAAATCCAGTCCGACGTCGACGCGCTGCTCGCCGCCAACCCCGATCTCGACAAGGTGATCCTGCTCGCGCACATGCAGGTGCTGGAGATCGAACTCGCGCTGGCCGAGCGGCTGTCGCACATCGACGTGATCGTCGCCGGCGGCTCGAACCGCCGGCTTTTCGACGCCGACGATCAGGGCTTCGACGGCGAGGCCGGGCAGGGCGAGTACCCGCAGTTCCGCACCGACGCCGACGGAAACCCGGTCGCCATCGTCAACACCGACCGTTCCTACAAGTATCTGGGCCGGCTGGTGATCGAATTCGACGAGAACGGCTTCATCGTCCCGGAGAGCTACGATGCGACCGTCTCGGGCGCTTTCGCTACCGACGACGCGGGCGTGGCGCGGATCGGGGCCGAGGGGCTGGCGGATCCCGAGATCGAGGCCATAGCGGCGAAGGTCGCCGCCGAGATCGCCGCGGGCGAGTCGCGTTTCTTCGGCGTGACCGAGGTGTTCCTCAACGGCGAGCGCCAGGGCGGCGGCCTCGACGGCGTGCGCACCCAGGAGACCAATCTGGGCAACCTGACCGCCGACGCCAATCTGTGGTACGCCAACGAACTCGAAGGCGGCGGCGTTCTGGTCTCGATCAAGAACGGCGGCGGCATCCGCGCCAGCATCGGCACCATCGAGGTGCCCGGCGGCGGCGGCGCGCCGCTGCGCCTGCCGCCGCAGGCGGTGTTCGACGTCGACGGCGCGCTGGTCAAGCCCGAGGGCGGCGTCAGCCAGAACGACATCGGCAACGCGCTGGCCTTCAACAACGGCATCTCGGTGCTGAGCCTGACCACGGCCGAACTCGCCGCGGTGCTCGAGCACATCGTCGGCGCGTACGAGGCGCTCGAGGTCGACAGCGGGATGGGGCAGGTCGGCGGCGTGAAGTTCAGCTTCGACCCGAGTCTCCCGCCGGGCGGCCGCGTGCTCAACGCCGGCGTGTTCGACGCCGACGGCGCGCTCGTCGCCCGGATCGTCGAGAATGGCGAGCTGGTCGACAACGGCGCCCAGACTTTCCGCACCGTGACGATCAACTTCCTCGCCAATGGCGGCAGCGGCTATCCGTTCGACGCCCTGTCGAACCCCGAGCGGATCGACTATTTCGTCGATCTCGACGGCGACGGGATCGTCGACCCGATCGACCCGACGACCAACCCGGCCACCGGCGCGGCCACCTTCGCGCAGGACGGCAGCGAGCAGGACGCGCTCGCCGAATACCTCCTCGCCGAATTCGGCGCCGACCCGACCGAGGCGGATTTCCGCGCCTTCGACGAGGCCGACACGACGCCCGAATTCGACGCGCGCATCCAGAACCTCGATTTCCGCGAGGATGCGGTGTTCGAGGGCGTCGGCTCGACCCAGGAGATCGTGCTCAACGAAGTGCTCGGAAGCACGACCGGGACCGACAGCGAGTATGTCGAGCTCTTCGGCGCGCCCGGGGCGTCGCTCGCCGGGCTCAGCGTGATCGTGGTCGAGAGCGATCCGGAGCCGTCGAACGGCGAGATCGACTTCCGTTTCGACTTCGCGGCGAATGCCACGCTCGGCGACAACGGCTTCTTCCTGCTTGCGAACGATCTGGCGGAGGCGACCTACGGCGTCGTCGCGAACGCGACGATCCCCCGCGACTCGATCGAGAACAGCGCCTACACCATCGCTCTGGTCGAGACGGCGAGCCTCGTCGGCGCCGCCGTCACGGGCGCCGAGACCGTGCTCGACGCCGTCGCGGTCGACGACGGCGACGGGGCCTTCTTCTTCGACGCGCCGGTGCTCGGCCCCGACGGCAGGTTCCTGCCCGCCGGCGTCGGCCGGATCGAGGACGGCGTCGACACCGACGCGGCCGACGACTGGGAGATCCTCAGCTTCGACAACGCCTCGCCGCCGAACACCCCGACGGCGGGGACCTTCGAGGGTTCCGGCGGCGGCGGCGGTCCCCGTTTCGCGCTCATTTCCGAGGTCCAGGGCGACGGCGACGAGAGCCCGCTCGTCGGACAGGTCGTCACCATCGAGGCGGTCGTGGTCGGCGACTTTCAGAACGGCGACGCGGATGAGAGCCGCAATCTGGGCGGCTTCTACGTCCAGGAGGAGGATGCGGACGCCGACGGCTCGGCTGCGACGTCGGAAGGCCTGTTCGTGTTCGAGGGCGGCTTCGCAGGGCCCGACGTCGCGCTCGGCGACGTGGTGCGCGTTACCGGGACCGTCTCTGAGTTCTTCGGCGAGACGCAGCTCGCTGGGATCACCGCGATCGAGGTCGTGTCGTCGGGCGCGCCGGCGCCGACGGCGGCGGCGATCTCCCTGCCCGCGGCGTCGACCACGCTCAGCCAGGACGGCGACGTCCAGCCCGATCTGGAGGCCTATGAGGGCATGCGCGTGACCTTCGCGGACGCGCTGACCATCGCCGAGCAGTTTCAGCTCGACCGCTTCAACGAGATCAAGCTGGTGGCGGGCGAGCGCCCGCGACAGTTCACCCAGACCGACGCGCCGGATGTCGCGGGTTTCGCCGCGCATCTTCAGGAGGTCGGCGCGCGCACGATCACCTATGACGACGGGCTGAGCGTGCAGAACGCCGCGATCTCCAACCTCGACGGCTTCGGCCCCGTCTACGACACCGCCTCGGCGCCCCGCATGGGCGACGTCATCGAGGACCTGTCGGGCGTGCTCTCCTACCAGTGGGCCGGCAATTCGGCCTCGGGGGCGACCTGGCGGGTGCGCTCGACGGCGGATGGCGAGAACGTGGTGACGCCGGCGAACCCGCGCCCCGCGCTCCCGGATGTCGGCGGGTCGCTGAAGGTCGCGAGCTTCAACGTGCTCAACTTCTTCACGACCATCGACGGCGCGGGCCTCACCGGTCCGAAGGCCGATCAGGACCCCCGCGGCGCGGACAGCGTCGAGGAGTTCGACCGTCAGCTCGACAAGCTCGTCACCGCGATCCTCGGGCTCGACGCCGACCTGTTGGGTCTGATCGAACTGGAGAACGACCCCGCCGGCGACGCTTCGCTTTCCGCGCTGGTCGGCGCGCTCAACGCCGAACTCGGCGTCGAGACCTACGAATTCGTCGATACGGGCGTGGTCGGCGGCGACGCGATCAAGGTGGGCTTCATCTACAGGCCCGGCGCCTTGGTCCCGACCGGCGGCTTCGCGGTGCTGGACTCGAGCGTCGATCCGCGCTTCGACAGCGCCAACCAGCGCCCGACGCTGGCCCAGACCTTCGAGAGGGTGGCCGATGGCGAGGCGTTCACCGCCACCATCAGCCACTTCAAGTCGAAGGGCTCCTCCGCCGGCAACCCCGGCGACGAGGATGCGGGCGACGGGCAGGGCCTCAGCAACGGCACGCGCACCCGGGCCGCCGAGGCGCTGGTCGACTGGCTCGCGACCGACCCGACCGGCTCGGGCGACCCGGATGTCCTGATCCTCGGCGATCTCAACGCCT
This sequence comes from Rubrimonas sp., assembly GCF_036788415.1. NCBI lineage: Bacteria > Pseudomonadati > Pseudomonadota > Alphaproteobacteria > Rhodobacterales > Paracoccaceae > Rubrimonas > Rubrimonas sp. The sequence continues at coordinate 33,243 of NZ_DAIQNN010000022.1, forward strand.
ATGCGAAGGAAGACCCGATCGCGGCGATCCTCAAAGGGGCCGACGACGTGGCGGGCACTGAGGACGACTTCGTCAACCTCGTCGTCGAGTTCGAAGGCGAAGACGCCTACGGCTATGTGTTCGACGGCCAGACCGGCACGCTCGACTACGCGCTTGCGAGCGCAAGCCTCGCGGCTCAGGTCGTGGGCGCGGCCGAGTGGCGGATCAACGCCGACGAGGCCGACGCGCTCGACTACAACCTCGACTTCGGCCGCGATCCGGCGATCTTCGACGGCGGAGTTCCGTTCCGGTCGTCGGATCACGACCCTGTGCTGGTCGGCCTCGAACTGGGCGGCGGCGTGGGCGAGACGCTCACGGTCATCGCCTCGGGGACGGGCGATGCGAGCAGGAGCCCGATGTTCGAGGTGTTCGCCGACGGCGTCTCCCTCGGCGTGCAGACCATCGCCGAGGTCCAGACCTGGCGGGAGCGCCGCGCGGACGGACCCATCTGGGAGAGCTTCGTCTTCGATCTCGACGAAGCGCCCGCGGAGAGCGTCGAGATCGTCTACTTCAACGATCGCGGGAGGCAGCGCGGCGCCGAGGACGTAAACCTCTTCGTCGACGCCATCGAGATCGGCGACCGCCGGTTCGAATCGGAGATCGACGGCTTCTTCGAGAGGGCGTGGTCCGTCGGGGCCGAATTCAAGAACGGGCCGCGCGAGGCGCTGTACTGGAACGGGACGTTGAGTTTCGAAGACCTGATGCTCGTCTCCTGAGGCCGCCGACAGGCGGCCCGCGCCGCCGCCGCGCGACCTTGAAGGGTTGCGCGGCGGCGAACTTCACCGCCCTCGGGGACGTGGCCTCGGAGAATGGGCGGCTCAAGCTGGTCGAAGCCAGACCGGCGTCTCAAAGACGCGGCCCGTCCAGAATGGCGGCGCGGATCGGCGGGGCGGTCCGATCTCCCTCAGGCGTAGCGCACGGCGGTCGTCACGCCGCGCGCGCCGGGGGCCAGAATTCCGGGCAGGCGGGCGGGGAGGTCCTCGAACGCAACTTCCTGCGTGATGAGCGCGTCGAGCGCGGGGTCCCGCAGCAGTCGCACCGCAAGCGCCATCCTTCGGGCGTGCGTCCAGCGGGGGCGGCGGGCGGGCGGGAGCGCGCCGACCTGGCTCGACAGGATCCGCAGCCGCCGCGCATGGAACGCCCCGCCGAGGGGGACCGGAGTCTCGCCGGCCCCGTGCCAGCTCATCTCCACCAGCGTTCCCTCCTCGCCGAGGCTGTCGAGCGCGGTGCATAGACCCGCCGCGGTCGCGGAGGTGTGAAAGGCGAGATCGCACTCCGCGACCGCGTTCGCATCCGCGGTAAACTTTACGCCAACGGCCTCCGCGACCGCTTGGGGGCCGCTATGTAAGTCGATAAGGGTGACGTCCGCGCCCGGAATGCGCGACAGCAACGCCGCCGTCAGGAGCCCCAGCGCTCCGGCGCCGACGACCGCGATGCGGTCGCCCGCCGAGGCGCCGCTGTCCCACACCGCGTTGAGCGCCGTCTCCATGTTGGCGGCGAGGATGGCGCGGCGGGGCGGCAGGTCGTCGGGCAGTGGAGTGACGTTCGCCTCGGGCGCGACGAAGAACGACTGGTGGGGATGCAGCGCGAAGACGCTGCGCCCCACAAGGGAGCGAGGGCCATGCTCGACCACGCCGACCGCGGCGTAGCCGTATTTGACCGGGAAGGGAAACTCCCCCTCCTGCATCGGCGCGCGCATCCGCAGCCGCTCGCTTTCGGGCACGCGGCCCTCGAAGACCAGCCGCTCGGTGCCCCGGCTGATCCCGCTCCACAGCGTGCGCACCCCGACCAGCCCCGGCCCCGGGCGCGCGGCGCAGCTGCGCAACTCCGACTGGCGTGGCCCGACATGCCATAGCGCCCGCGCCGCCACCGCCTCGTTCATCGCGTCTTCTCCCCTGTCCCTTCGTCCAGAAAGACCCCGCATCATGGCCGACGCAATCCCCCTCGCGCCGTTCGCCGCCGACCCCGACCTGACCCCGGCGGGTCTCCAGAGCCGCCGGACGCTGACCCGCCGGCGCGCGCTGGTCGCCGTCCTCAACCTCGCGACGCTCGCGGCGCTCGGCTGGGGCCTCGCGCAAGTCTTCGGCGCCGGCGGCTGGTCGGCTGCGGAGGTGGTGATCTACGTCTGCTTCCTGATCGGCGCGCCCTGGACTGTGATGGGCATGTGGAACGCCGCGCTGGGGCTGTGGGTGCTGCACGGGCCGCGCGGCATGGCCGACGCCGCGCCGGTCGTCGCCGAGCCCGATCCCGCGCCGATCCGCGTCCGCGTCGCCGTCGCGATGTGCCTGCGCAACGAGGACCCCGCCCGCGCGCTGGCCCGCCTCGCCGCGATCCGCGACAGCCTCGACGCGACCGGATGGGGAAGCCAGTTCGACGTCTTCGCCTTGTCCGACAGCGACGATCCCGTCATCGCCGCCGAGGAGGCGCGTCTGTTCGACGCCCTCAAGCCGCGGCTCGGCGCAGGCGCCCGGTATCGCCGCCGGGCGGTCAACGAGGCGTGGAAAGCGGGCAACATCCGCGATTTCCTGCGCCGCTGGGGGGCGGAGTACGACCTTTTCCTGCCGCTCGACAGCGACAGCCTGATGGGCGGCGAGACGATCCTGCGCATGACGCGGGTGATGCAGGCGCAACCGCGCATCGGCATCCTGCAGAGCCTTGTGGTGGGCGCGCCATCCGACAGCCTGTTCGCGCGGCTGTTCCAGTTCGGGATGCGGCACGGCATGCGCAGCTACACCGCCGGCGCGGTGTGGTGGCAGGGCGAGGCCTGCGCCTATTGGGGCCACAACGCGCTGATCCGCACGGCGCCCTTCCGCGCCAAATGCCGTCTGCCGGCGCTGCCGGGCGAGCCGCCGCTCGGTGGGCACATCCTCAGCCACGACCAGATCGAGGCGGCGCTGATGCGGCGGGCGGGCTACGAATGCCGCATCCTCGCGGTCGAGAGCGACAGCTTCGAGGACAACCCGCCGACGCTGCTCGACTTCCTCAAGCGCGACCATCGCTGGTGCAACGGCAACATGCAGTATTTCCCGCTGGTCGGCTTGCGCGGACTCGCGCCGCTCAGCCGGTTCCAGATCGTCGCCGCCATCGCGATGTATTTCGGCGGGCCGGCCTGGATGGCGATGACGCTGGCGGCGGCCAGCATGATGGCGTTCGCCGAGCCGGGCGGGCTGAACCTCGCTTTCGGAATCGCGATGTTCTTCATCATGTTCTCGGTGTCGCTCGCGCCCAAGGTCGCGGGCTGGATCGACGTGGCGGCGACCCGCGGCGGCGTCGCGCGCTATGGCGGGGCGGCGCGTTTCGCGGCGGGCGCAGTCGCGGAGACGGTGTTCTCGATGCTGCTCGCCCCGGTCGCGGCTTTCGCGGTTACGGTGTTCATGATCGGCCTGGCTTTCGGTCGGCGCATCTCGTGGTCGGGCCAGCAGCGCGATCTGAGCCGGGTCAGCTGGCGGCAGGCGGCGCGCGCGATGTGGCCGCAGACGCTGGCGGGCCTCGCGCTCGGCGGCGCGGTGGCGATCAACGCGCCGGGCGCGCTCGTCTGGGCGGCGCCGGTGGTCGCGGGCCTTGCGCTCGCCATCCCGTTCACGGTGCTGACCGCGAGCCCGGCGCTGGGGCGCGCCGCCCGCCGCGTCGGCCTGTGCGCGACGCCCGAGGAACTCGCGCCGCCGCCGGTTCTGCGGGCGCTGACCGACGGCCTGGTCCCGGTCGAGCCCCTGCGCGCCGCCTGAGGCCCGGCCGGTTCGACGCGACGCGGGGGAGCGGCTAGACTGCGGGTCCTTTCCCTCGCAAGGCCCCGCCGATGATACCTTCCCAACGCGCGCTTTTCGACATTCCGCGCGACGTCGCCTACCTGAACTGCGGCTATATGGGGCCGCTGCCGCGCGCGACGCTGGCGGCGGGTGCGGCGGGGGCGGCGCGCAAGGCCCGGCCCTGGACGCTGACGCCGGCGGATTTCTTCGGCGAGGCAGAGGCCGCCCGGGGGGGCTTCGCCGCGCTGGTCGGCGCCGACGCCGAGGGGGTGGCGCTCGTCCCCTCCGCCTCCTACGGGCTCTCGACGGCGGCGGCGAACCTGACGCTCGGGCCGGGGCGGCGCGTGGCGACGCTGGCCGAGCAGTTCCCCTCCAACGTCTATCCCTGGCGCGACAAGGCGGCGCGCGAGGGCGGCGAGGTGGTGGCCGTCGCAGCGCCCCCGGACGGCGATCTGACGCGCGCCGTGCTCGACGCGATCGACGAGCGCTGCGCGATCGTCGCGCTGCCGAACGTGCTGTGGACCTCCGGCGCGCTGGTCGATTTGGTCGCAGTGGGCGCGAGGGCGCGCGCGGTGGGCGCGGCGCTGGTGCTCGACCTCACCCAATCGGCGGGGGCGATGGCGACCGATCTCGGCGCGATCCAGCCCGATTTCGCGGTCGCCGCCGGCTACAAATGGCTGCTCTGTCCTTACGCGACCGGCTTTCTGTGGGTGAGCCCGCGCTGGCGGAACGGCCGCCCGCTGGAGCAGACCTGGCTGGGGCGGGGCGGGTCGGAGGCGTTCGCGCGGCTGGTGGAGTATCGCGACGACTTCCAGCCGGGCGCGCGGCGCTTCGACATGGGCGAGCGGTCGGATTTCGCCGCGCTGCCGGCGATGATCGCCTCGCTCGATCTGATCGCGTCGTGGACGCCCGAGGCGGTGGGCCGCACGCTGGCCGCCCGCACCGCCCGGATCGCCGCGCGGCTGGAGGGGCTCGGCCTGTCCTGCCCGACGGCGCATCTGCGCGGGCCGCATTTCCTGTCGGCGGCGCTGCCGGACGACGCGCCCGAGGACCTCGTGGCGCGGCTCGCGGCGCGGTCGGTCTTCGTCAGCCAGCGGGGGCGATCGCTGCGGATCACGCCCCATCTCTACAATGACGACGCCGACGAGGATCGGCTGATCGCAGCTCTGGGAGGGGCGCTATGATCGCAAGACTTTCGACAATCGCGGCGGTTCTGCTCGCGCTGACGGCCGCGCCGGCCCCGGCGCAGGAAGGCGAGGCGGCCTTGCGCGCCCGCATCGCCGAACTCGAGGCGCAGGCCGCGCGCGACGCCGAGACCATCGCCGCGCTGAGGGCGCGCATCGAGGAGGGGATCGAGCAGGCCGATCCCGGGGCGTTGCGCGGGCGCCTTCAGAACCTGACGCTCGAGAATCAGGAACTGCGCAGCCTGGTCTCGCGCTGCGAGACCGACCGCGACCGGATCGAGCGCGCGTTGCGCAGCGCCGAGGCGTCGCTGCGCGGGGCTGAAGTCGATGCGCGCCGCGCCCGCGACGAGGCGCGCGACGCCCGTCGCGACGCCGACCGCGCGCGGTCTGACGCCCGCTATCAGCGGTCGCAGGCCGCCCGTTGCCGGTGAGGCCCGCGCGATCTCAGGCCGAGTAGCCGCCCGAAGCCAGCCAGGCGACCTCTTCCTTGGTCGGCGGGCGCTTGAGCGCCTCGTTGCGGAAGGGGAAGCGCCCGAAGCGGCGAATCAGGTCGCGATGCGCCACGGCGTGCTTGAGGTTGTTCTCGCCGGTCTCGGGCATCCGCGTCAGGATCAGCCGCACGCAGCGGTCCTGATCCATCAGCGATTCCGCATGCATCAGGGGCAGATAGAAGAACTGCCGCTCCGGCTCGCCGACCTTGCGGTCATGGCCGAGATGGATCGCCCGCTTGGCCAGCGCCACCGCGCGCGCGTCGCCCCGGAACGCATCCGCCGCGCCGCGCCAGATGTTGCGGGGGAACTGGTCGAGCAGGATCAGCAGGGCCAGCGCCTCGCGGGGATGCAGGATCCACTTCTCGAGATAGCCGTCGCGCGCCGCGCGCACGGCGGTCTCGAACCGCTCGGCGATCTCGCGGTCGAGCTCGGGGTCGCCGGAGTACCATTTCAGGGGCCCGACTTCGTCCAGCCAGAAGTCGAGCACTTGCTCGGGGGTCGTCATGTCAGCCTCCACCAGGTCGCAGCCTCCCGCGCCGGTCTGTCGCCGGCATGGCCACACTGCGCCCAGAGCGTGAACCGAACGTCAAGCGGGATTTACATCTTCATGACGCGCGGCCTCGTCCTCGGCCGCTGCGAGTTGTTCCTGAACGACATCCTGCGCGATTTCGAGGGCCACGGCGGTCGAGGCGGGAAGGATCGGCGCGAAGGGCGCGGTGTCCGCGGGCGCGGGCGCCGGGCGGCGCGTCATCCGCCAGGCGCCGTAGAGCCCGATGATCCCGAGCAGCGCCGCGACGTAATGGAAGAACCCCGACGGCCCGAACTGCGCCATCAGAAGACCAACGAGGATCGGCCCGCCGACCGCCCCCACGCCGTTGAGAAACAGGAGCCCCGCCGAGGAGGCCGCCATGTCCTCGGGCTGGAGGTAGTCGTTGGTGTGGGCGATCGCCAGGGAGTAGAGCGGATTGACCGCGCCCCCGATCACCGCAGCCGCGGCGACCAATCCCCAGAAACCCGAGACCGCACCCGCGAGTCCGGCGATGGAGCCCATCGCGCAGAGCGCCACGATCACCTTTCGCCGGTCCATGCGGTCGGACGCGTAGCCCACCGGCCAGATCATCGCCATGCCGCCGATGTAGATCGATGCGGCGAGGATCGAGATCTGCGGCACCGTCAGACCGGCCTCGACGCCATAGACGCCGATCATCCCGAACAGCGCGGCGTAAACCCCGCCGAGCGCGAAGGCCGTGAAACAGCCGAGCGGCGAGGCCGCGATCAACTCCCGCAGCGTCATCCGCCGCGTCGTCTGGAACACCGGCGCGGGCGTCACAGAGAGAAGAATCGGCGCGAAGCTGACCGAGATCAGCACCGAGATCAGCACGAACAGCGTGTAGCCGCCGGGGTCGGCGAGCACGAGAAAGGCCTGCGCGCCGACGATGCCGATCATCTGCATCATCATGTAGGCCGACAGCGCCTGCCCGCGCGTCTCGTTGGTGGCGCGGTCGTTGAGCCAGCTCTCGGCGACGACGTAGACGCCGCAGAAGCAGAACCCCACCAGAAGCCGCAATGCGATCCACACCCACGGATCGGGGATCGCGGCGTAGAGGATGAACGCGGCAGAAATCAGCGAGGCGAGCGCTGCGAAGACGCGCACATGGCCGACGCGGCGGATCATCTCCGGCGCGGCCTTGGCCCCGATCAGGAAGCCGAGGAAATAGGCCGACATCACGAAGGAAAGCGGCTGCGCGCCCATCCCCTCCATCGCCCCGCGCACGCCGAGCAGCGTTCCCTGAAGCCCGTTGCCGAGCATCAGCAGCAGGATGCCGAAGAGCAGCGCCCAGCTGTCGCGCAGCACCGCCAGCATCGCCCGCCTCCTGTCCGCGCGCTCAAGCCGCGTGCATCTCATCGGCGGGGGGCGCCGGTCAAGCGGCGAAGCGCCGGTCAGGCGGGGAGGGGATCCTCCACGAACTCCACGGGCCGGGTCCACTGGATCAGCACGACGCAGCCTTCGTCCGACCAGACCGAGTGCTCCGAACCAACAGCGTTGACGATCAGCGCGCCGGCGGCGTGACGGCCCCGCTCGTCGGATTGCGCCCCTTCCAGCACGAGGATGGTCTCGAGGCCCGGGTGGCGGTGGCGCGGGATGCGGGCGCCGGGGGCGTAGCGCAGCAGGGCCAGCGCCGGCTCGCCCTCGACCAGCGGGCAGATCTCGACGCCCTCGCGGAACGGCGCGAAGGCGGCGTCGCGCCAGCCGCCGGCCAGCAGGTCGGGGAAGGCGCGCGCGTCAGCCATCGAGGGCGCCGAGGATTGCGTCGGTCTCGGCGGCCCAGCCGACGATGGCGCCTTGGGCGACGATCATGGCGATGGCGGCCTCCTTGAAATCAGGGAAGTAGCTTTCGGTCGCGTCGGTCGCGAGCAGGCAGTCGAAGCCGCGGTCGTTGGCCTCGCGCATGGTGGTCTGCACGCAGACCTCCGTCGTCACGCCGGCGAAGACGAGCTGGCGCAGCCCGAGCCGCGCGAGCGTCGGTCCGAACTCGGTGGCGTGGAAGGCGCCCTTGCCGGGCTTGTCGATCACCGTCTCGCCGGGCGCGGGGGCGCAGGCGGCGACGATCTCCGCGCCGGGCTCGCCCGCGATCAGGATGCGCCCCATCGGGCCCGGATCTCCGATGCGCAAGGACGGCGCGCCGCGCAGGCGCTTGGCGGGCGGGCAGTCCGACAGATCGGGGCGATGGCACTCGCGGGTGTGGATCACGGGGCGCCCCGCGCGACGGAACCCCGCGATGAGGCTGGCGACTGTGGGCACGATGGCCTCCAGCCGCGTCACGTCGTTGCCGAGCGCCGCGCCGAAGCCGCCGGGCTCGATGAAGTCGCGCTGCATGTCGATGACGACGAGCCCGACGGCGTCGCGGTCGAGCGGGAAGGCGAAGGGCTTCGCGTCTATCGCGGGCATCAGTGCTTGCCCGCCATGCGCCGGCCGATCTCGGCGCGGTCGGCCTGCGCCGCGCTCGCCTCATAGGCGATGCGGCCCTCCGACATCACCAGAACGCGGTCCGAAAGGTCCATGATCTCGTCGAGGTCCTCCGAGATGAGCAGCACGGCGGCGCCGGCGTCACGTGCGGCCATCAGGCGGGCGCGGATCTCGCCCGCCGCGCCGAAATCGAGGCCGAAGCACGGGTTGGCGCAGATCAGCAGCCGCACGTCGCCCGACAGCTCGCGCGCCAGCGCCGCGCGCTGGACATTGCCGCCCGAGAGCGTGGAGATCGGCGCGTCGATG